>CAJOPQ010000153.1 GCA_905236445.1 uncultured Clostridia bacterium | reverse complement strand
TGTTAATGCAAAGGAAAAAATGAATGTTAGAAGTAGTATACGAAGATAATCACATATTAGTTGTTATAAAGCCTCAAAATATTCCTACACAGAGTGATATAACTGGCGATACTTGTATGGTTGATATGGTAGAGAAGTATTTGAGAGAAAAATATGACAAGAAGGGTAATGTGTATGTAGGGCTGGTGCATAGATTAGATAGACCAACTGGTGGCCTTATGATTTTTGCCAAAACCAGCAAAGCGGCTGCAAGACTATCTGAGAGTATTGCGACTAAAGATTTCGAGAAGTCTTATCTTGCTGTGGTAAACGGTGAAGTAAAAGAGGCTAGTGGAACTCTAAAAAATTATCTTAAGAAAAATGCACGAACGAACACAGTTGCAGTTGTTCCAGAGTTAACAACTGGAGCCAAGTACGCAGAACTAAACTATAAGGTGCTAGACAAAAAAGATAAGGTGACTTTGGTTAAAGTTAACTTAGTTACAGGTAGAAGTCATCAGATAAGAGTACAATTCAAGCATATTGGCAATCCTGTGTATGGAGATGTTAGGTATGGTGGAGATACTCTTGCCAAAGGACACAACTTAGCTCTTTGGGCATACAAAATTAAGTTCCAACACCCAACAACTAAGAAGGTGATGACATTTGTCTCCGTTCCACCTACAGATGCTGTTCCTTGGAAAGTGTTTGATGTTGATAAATATGCTACTATTTAATGAGTGTTATAATTGATTTTTGTTTATTCTCATATAATTATAGAAGTAAGCTAACATAGTTTACTTCTTTTTTTGTTCTAAATACTTGCTATGTGTTCATATTATTGTATTAAGCAATTATTGTGGAGCAAAGATTGGTTACAAATATTTGCAAAAATTTACATACTAAGTTGTTCTTCGACAAATTAAGTAAATGCAATATATTGCCCTAAATATAGTTAATTTTGTAAAATAAAAAAGGTAATAAATTATGCAATTTTTTGTAATTAAAAAAAGATATTTATTATGTTTGCTGGTGTTAATATTATGTGCTTGTATTCTATCATTTAACATCTATGGGACACCAATTTCTGCAGTGTATCTGGGTAGCAACATTAGATTGGTGCCTATATACAATGTAGATACAACAGAGAAAAAGGTCGCAATTACTTTTGATAGTGCGTATGGTGCAGACAAGACTAAGTCAATTGTAGACATGGTAAAGCAATATGGAATCAATGCAACATTTTTCTTAGTTGGATTCTGGGTAGAAGACTATCCAGATATGGTGCAATATATCTATGATAATGGATTAGAAATTGGCACGCACAGTAATACTCATCCGGATATGACGACACTAAGTGTTGAGGATATGAGACTGGAACTTGCTACTAGTATCAAATTAATTGAAAATATTATTGGTCAAGACAAGGTAAAATTGTTCAGAGCACCATATGGAGCATACAACAACAACTTGCTTAATGTCGCTAGCAATGATTTCAATCTTAAGACAATACAGTGGAACATAGATACACTTGATTGGAAGGGTATCAGTGGTGTTGAAATATGTAATCGAGTTATGAATAAGTTGTGTGAAGGCTCAATTATACTGTGCCATAACAATTCGGATCATATTCTAGATGCTCTGCCTTTAGTTATTGAAAGCGTGCTCAATGCTGGTTACAAGATAGTGTCTGTAGGCGAAGTTATAATGCAAGATAATTACTATATTGATAATTTAGGGATCCAAAGACAAAAAATTTAAATAAAAGGGGAAACGTTAATAATGAACGATTTGGAAAACAATAATCTAGTTACTGTATCAGGTCAGGTTGTGTCAGAGCCAACCTTTAGCCATGAAATGTTTGGAGAAGGGTTCTATGAATTTAATATCAAAATTAAAAGGTTATCAGATATTTACGATATAATTCCTGTAACAATTTCTGAAAGATTGATGGTGGAAAACAAAATAAATATTGGAGACAGAGTCCATTTCTCTGGACAATATAGAAGTTATAACAAAATGGTTGATAACAAATCAAAATTACTGCTAACCATATTTGTTAGAGAGTTTCTAGATGATGTAGAAGAAGATGAGAATGAGGTTGAGATTGCAGGATATGTGTGTAAAGATCCTATATATCGCACAACTCCTTTTAATAGGGAAATATGCGATGTGCTGCTTGCTGTCAATAGGAGCTACAACAAAAGCGATTACATTCCTTGTATCGCTTGGGGAAGGAATGCAAGATATGTAAAGAATTTCAATATTGGCGATAAGGTAGTTGTGAGTGGAAGAATTCAGAGTAGAACTTATCAAAAGAAACTTGATAATGGTCAATATATATTAAAAACTGCATATGAAGTGTCGTTGAATAAAGTAAGGTTAGAGAATGAAAATAATGTATCCAACAAAGATTATATCAAGACAAATCTTATGGGGGAGTTGGTTAATTATTATTCATAAAAAAAGTGAGACTTGTATTGAAGTAAATCCTACGGGGTTTACTTCATAATTGTCTCACATTTTTTTAGTCTACTCTTCCAGTTAATTCGCCATATTCTTTCAAATTGGCAAAGTTATTTTGTCTTAGTGCTTCGTATACAATAATTGCAACAGAATTGGCTAGATTAAGACTTCTTGCACCTTCTTGCATAGGAATTCTGATACAATCTTGATAGTGTTGTTTTAGAAGACTTTCTCTTATTCCAAAACTTTCTTTGCCGAACACTATAAAGCAATCCTCTGGATATGTTACTTCTGTATATGTGTGTTGAGATTTGGTTGAGGCAAAATAGAATTGCTTATCTTTATTCTTCTCATATATCGTTTCAAAACTGTCCACAACTTCAATTACGCTAAAATCAAAATAATCCATGCCAGCTCGCTTGTAATATTTGTCGCTCAACTCAAATCCAAGAGGGCGTACCATATATAACTTTGTGTTAGTGGCTGCGCAAGTTCTAACAATGTTTCCTGCGTTTTGTGGAATTTCTGGCTCTATCAATACTACGTTTAACATATTTAATCCTTGTGTTGTATGAATTTCATAATTGCATTATATCACATAGATTAAAATTTTTCAAAAACAAAACAAGAAATATTTGATTGAATTTTTGCCATTTGCGAATAGTTGAGTGCGATTAAATTAATACTATAGTTAGTTATAAATATATTAATTTTTTTATACATAGTATTTCTTTGATTGAATTGTCGAAATATGTTAAAATATCTTTGTAAATTGCAAGGTCAAAAAAATAGGCACAATATATATCAACTTTTTGATCTTGAAATAATTTGTTTGATGGATGGAAAAGAATATGAAGACATACATTAAGGTAATAATCGCAATAATGGCTATTGCAATCGTTGGACTATCTGCTGGCTTGGTGATATCGCTCAGTAAGCATGAAGAAAAGTCTAGTCTGGAAGGGTTAGAAATCTTGCTAAATGATGATAGGTTGCAAGACATTAGCGAAGAAGACGATGAGATTAAGACATATTCGGTCAACCTTAATCTGTATAATTCATTTACTTTGAAATATGTTGCAACACCTTACAATCTAGACGATTATGAGATAATGGTAACAACTGCTGGATCGGCTGTTAGGGTGCATTCTAGTTCAAATATCAATGCTGGTGCAAATGGTATTGTTGAATTTGATGTATTGGAGGAGTCGGAGAACAACGAGCCTGTTACTATAACATTCAAGGCTATTGGATATAACAATGACGAAGAATCTATTGTAGCAAAATGTAGAGTGTTGGTTGTTAAGCCTTCTACACTATCCAAAGTAGTGAATATCCAATACGATGGCGAAGTTTTAAAATGGGATCCAGTTACAAGTAATACAGATGGTGTAAAAGTAGTTGAGGCTGAAGATGTTAGATATGAGGTGTCTCTGAGTTATGGTGAGGGTAACAATGTAGTGGTTACAACCAAAGCAGGCACAAATTCTTTTGCTCTAGACGATGTTACTGGAGGCTTCGAGTGTGGTGTAGTTAATAAAGTGACAGTTAAGGCACTTGGAAACAACAAGACCACTACAAGTTCTCAAAGTAGTAATGAATACAAGTTCTATATATTGCAATCACCAACTTATGTCATAGAGAATGATTGCCTAAAAATAACTAGCTTTGATAGCAATGCAAAAGGTGTGGTTGAAATTACGGACAACAACTTTAGTAATTTTAGGTATAGACAGAAAGGTACTGAAAGTGCAGATTGGCATATTAGTAATTTCAAGAATTCACAACAAGACGATGTTTATAGTGTAGAGTTGTATAGTACTCTTGTTACTACAAAGGCGAACTATACCAGTACATTCAATAGCCTTGAGATAGATGGAATTAATTTTTTCGACAGTCCTGCAAGCGCTCCTATTACGATTGCTTATTTGAAATCATTTGATGCACAAATGGACAATTCTAATGTAAAAACTATTTCTGTTAAAGGGCAAAATGTAGATACTTATGGTGACACTAGAATTACTTGGGATCATGCAACGCAAGATGTTGGAATAAGACAAAATATTAGGTATTTATTTACTATTACGAGTGGTGACAGATCTTATAGCGAAATGCTTAGTTTTGCTGGTGAAACTAATCCATATATTGATTTGACAAACGAGTTGCTTAACAAAGTTGTATACTTCGAATCTGGTCAAAATTTTAACAAGACTATTGATTATACTATCTCTATAAAAGCATATCATCCTATGAATGAAGACGATATGGGTGACGAGACTAATGCAATTCGTAATGGCCTATATATTGTGGGAAGTAATTGTAGAGAAAATATTGAATTTACTGAATATATTCCAAGCATTAGTGATTTCAATATAACAATTAATGATACAACACTGACGTACTCAATTCCTACAGCTACGCCATCGATTAAGATGATTGATGAGGCTGAGCTTGTGTTTGTCTCTAGCGAACATTGTTATACAAGGACGGTTACGCAAAGTGGTGAGATTAAGCTCGATGAATTTATTTCGGATAAAGGTACTTATGATCTATATATTTATGCTAGAGGTAATGGGAAATATATCAATATTAACCACAAAGAAATTAAGAAATCAGATGTGTACAAGACTATTGGCGCACCTAGCAATCTACAACTAAGTGCTAGTGGAATAATGAAGTTCGATGCCGTTGATGAGGCAGATGCGTATAATATTGATATTGTAATTGGAAATACCACATATACTGAGACGGTGGCTAGTAACAATGATTTTGATGTTATTGCTTATTTGGAAAATCAAGCTGGTGGCTATAATAGTGTTGAAGCTAATTATAGTGATGAAGACAATTATTACTCTGTGTCGTGTTCATGTGGCTAAAGTAGAGATTATTTTCCATTTTTTGGGTTTATTTTAGAATTTTGTTGTAATTTTGCAGGCAGAAATCAATAGGGGAACAGTCCGTAGACGTCCAAAATTTGGTGATGACCTTTCGAGCGAGACAGCCTGTCGATTTCTTTTTTTATGCCTTTATCGCAGTGATGCAATACTGCACTTTCTCACCTGTCCGCTTCACGCCTACCATCATTTTCACAAGACCAATGCCTATCAACTCGTGGTGCATCTCCAGCATATAGGCAAACACCTTTTGATTGGCAACCCCTTTCTTCGGAGGTTTAGGCTTACCGTAAATCACAGAATACCGAAGTATGGTGTCCAATTGCAGAAGTGCCAAGGTTGAGGTATATGTCTTTGCGGCATGACGGATAGTTTCGTTGATTGAAAGATAGCGTACGTTGATATAATCTTTCAACGAGCGGTTGTAAACCCTTTTGTCTGGGTTTTCTTCGGTCCATTTGCGATACACTTGAGAAATGATTTCTTTTCGTAAGTTCAGGGCTTCTTTACTGTTCCCCATAGGAATCCGACCGGATTTGTTGTCTTGTGTTTCCATAATAATTTGATTAATAATCTGCTGCAAAGATGCAAACCTTGACAAAACCTATCCGTTGAACAAGCGTTTGTAGTCGACTATAATCGTTTGTTGTCGGTTTTATTGTTGAATATCAGCAAAGAAAGTAAAACCATTGAGTAATTTGGATTTTTACTATTTTTGCGTTTTCAATCGAAAGGCAATGATCAAAAAAATC
>CAJOPQ010000152.1 GCA_905236445.1 uncultured Clostridia bacterium | reverse complement strand
ATAGCTTGTTGTTGAGCTAAATATTCATATTGAACTCTTGAATCTTGAGTTGAATTTGTTATATTAGGAGTTATTGTTATATTTGTAATGCCTTTTTTGTTTAATATTTCATTTATGCCATCGGTATGGTAACCGCCTGCAACCAAAACAATTATTCTTTTTGCATTTGATAATACATCAGATATACTGCTGCTTTTATCAACATTTTTTTGTGCTGCTTTTTTATTCAACTCCATATTCCTTACAAATATATCATTTCTATCACTGTTTACATCATAAAAAGCGCTCAATTCTTTAGAATATTTTTCTAATTTTGCAACATCGTTTTCTATTGAATATTTTTCATATAATTCTTTAAATTTGTTTAAACCTAATTTTACATATTCCCATTGAGTTGCAGTTAAACTTGCAGACAAATACCCTTTATAAAATTGTTCAAAATCGGAAAGATATGTTATTTCCAACTCAGTTTGATTTTCAGACAAATAAGCTCTTATAACATCTATTAAGGATCTTTCTTCTTTTACTAACTGTATTGGATTACATTCCAAAGCACTTTCTTTTAAAGCAAGAAAATTATTTAAATTAGGATATGTTTTACTTAAATCTATATTTTTTTCTTTACAAAAATCTTTTATAAAAAATACCAATACTTGAATATCAGTAAATTTTGATGTTAGATCTATAAGTTTGTTGTATTCTTCATAAGATAAAGTCTGTTTAACATATCCTAATAACTTAACTAATTCTTTTTGAACTTTTTGGTTGTTAACTGAATATTTAAACAAACTTAAATATATTTGCAGATTTTCATAATTCTTTAAGGAAATGTTGTTGTTTTTTGCATAATTAAACAATTCAATTATAAATTTTTCCTGGGAAATATTTTTGTTTTCCGATTGTTTTAACAATTCATCAAATTGTTTGTTTTTATCTTTTAAATATTTCGATTTTAAAAAATCTATTTCTTTATTTATTTTGGATAAGCATAATGAAATTTCTTCTTTAGAGTTTATTATATCATCCAAACGAACTATATTTTTTAAATATACGTCTTTATTTTCCACACCTTTTAATAAATTTGTTTTTCCACTTGTTGCAGAATAATATTCTGTTCCTGTAAGTTTTCCTTCTTTTAACAAATTATCCAAAATATTTTGTTTATATTCGGAATTAATATTTGCCAAAAAAGAAGTATTGATATTACCTATTCCGCCTTCAACATAAACATTATTGATTTTATATTTTTTTGAAATTTCTTCTATTAAATGAGATATGTTCTTTTGAACAACATAATCACAATGCAGATCTTGAATATTTATTAAAACTGTATCACTTAAGTTATTATTAAAAGAAACCACTTTTCCATATTTACTTGAAAATAAAGCATCTAATGTAACACTATCCGATGAAGCGAAATACTGCTTTTGAGCCTGCATCGGTTCTGCATTTATAGATGCGTACAAATTATCACATACAATGGTAAAAGTGAAACATACCGCAGTTATAATTGCACATAGTTTCTTTAATATAATAAACTCTTTTTTCATAATTATCCTTTTTTGTGCACATGAATATGGCAAAGTTATTGTTACCTTTGCCATATTCATTATTATTTTTGATTATGCTGATGCTAATATTCCTTTGATACCTTCTGTTGACAAGTTGAATGCATTGTTCATTACATCTACAACCTTTATGCTGTCCATCAACAATGCCTTGATTGCTTCGTGTGCTGATATAGCTTCGGACTCAGCCAAAGGTTCTATTGTCATATCTGTTAATGTCCAAGCATTTCTTATACCTGTATTTATTGATCTTGCAACTATTGTATCAAATGTTTCTGTTCCGCTAATTTCTACAGCAGCAAGAGTTTCTTTAATATTTTCAATTGATTTACCTGCCATCAACAATTGTATAACTCTGTATACAATTTGTTCTTTAATTTCTTGTTTCATTGAACCAATTTCAACATCTATAGCTGATGCCAAGCCAGGAATATTTTCTTCAACATGACTTATTATTGTACCTAATACAAACTGTCTTATTGCAGTAAGTTTTTGATCTTCGTCTATAGCTTCATCGTTAATTATCGATTGAATTTTTATACTTAATTCTTCAGTCATAACAGCACCAAACTCATTGTTATCGAATTTCGCTTTGAATTCTTTATAAGTAAATCCTTCTTTCATTAACAATTTGCCTAAACCTTTATCCGTACTTAATACATCAACTACAGATTTGTCTTCAAATACTGAATCGTATCCGAGTTCCAAACCTTCAGAGAAATTAATTGTAGCAATATTTTTATTGAATAATGCTGCAAAGCTATTATTAACGTATGTCTTACCTACGGATATCATTGTCTTTGCTGCATTTACGCCTTCACCGAATATTTCATTGATAGTCTTTATTGTATCTTGTGTAACATCTTTATCACTTTCGAAGTAAAGACTAATTCTTCCTACCTTTGCAAAGCTACTCAATTTAGCTTTCATCTCTTCATTTGCAGAAGCACATGCTTGTGCATCAACAACAAATATAATCTTATCTTTCCACATTGCAAATTTCGTATCTTTTTCTATTTGTTCTATCATTTCAACACTATCAACTCTGTAAGACAATTCTTTTCCGGATTCAAATATTTCTCTCAAGATTGCATCATCCAATTGATCTGCATCCAAAATTCTAAATCCTGAAACGTTCTTGTTGTTGATATATCTTCTAATCTCTTCTATTGTAGTAGTCTTTGTTATTGCAACTATCGGCTGTAAACCTCTGTTTGCTAATTCATCTATCGCTCTGTTATATTCAGCTTCTGCTTTTGTTGTTTTTACAACAACAATCTTTGTTACACCTGCTTTTTTCAATGTTTCAGCTCTCTTTTCAACATTCGTTTTTCCTGTAATTTTCAATACCGTATCCTTTGTTCCAACATAAGTATTTGCTTTAACTGTAGCTGCTAACAATGTATTTATTTCATAATCTTTATAACCTAATTTCTTTAAGTTATTTACAACACTTCCCAAATCATTCACCAATACATCTTCTATGTTCATATTTTCAGCTGCTTGTCTGTTCAATATCTTCAACAATGTGTTTGCACTCACTTTATCGTTAACCAATCTGTCTGAGAACAATTCTATTGCTGTATTAAATATTAATTCTTGTGTTTGTTGGTCTAATGATTCAAATACTTCAGTTGATTTACCTATTGTTCTGAACACAACTTGACCATCTTTGTTTACCAACACACTGAATTTCAATGCAACAGGATTTCCTTTTGCATCTCTAAGTATACTGCCATCTGCCAATTTAACAAACTGTAAAGGTAATGATGCTACTTTCTTAAATCCTTTAAATACACCTGAACCTTTTTCAAACTTCAAGAATACAGGTTTTCCATTTTCAATATTTATAAAACTAAGAATACCTTTTTGTACATAAGGTGCAGGATTTACAGTAGCTTTTGTAGTATCTTCAGCAGATTCTACAGCGACATTAGCAACTGTTGTTTCTTTCTTATCTTCTTGTTGTGCTTGAATTTGAGCTTTTCCTGTATCTTGTACACCTTTTCTTTCGTCAGCTTTCTTTTCTTCTTGTTCAGATCTTATAACAGCTTCTTGTGCAGCTTCTGTAGTTTTTTGTTGTTCTTTTGCAGAAACAACTGTTCCTTCAGAAGTTCCTTCTACTGTTGTACTTACAGCTGCTTGTTCTGTTTGTTTTACACCAGGTACTTCTGTTT
>CAJOPQ010000151.1 GCA_905236445.1 uncultured Clostridia bacterium | reverse complement strand
GATAAAGGCGGATGGGTTGCTGTGCCAGCAAACCGAAACTTGAATCCCGTGGTTGCCCATTCCGACGAAGGACACATTGATTTATATGACGGACTCGATGCATTTTGGGATTGGATGGAACAATATGAATTTGTGGTTGACGTGGCGATGCAAGAAAAATGGTCCAAAGAAGACAGACAGAAAAAATGGAATGAACTGCTCGATGAGACTTTTGAGGATAAATATTTGTTGAAGAGTTATGTGGATTATACAGAATTACTTGGTACAAGGTGGAAACAAGCAGAAACAAACGACAACTTACATCATCATTGTCCTGGTTATAATACTGTATTGCCAAATATTGGATGTGATTCATGCGATGGGAAACCGAGGGCAGGATGTGTTGCAGTGGCGATAGGTCAGATAATGAATTATTGGGGGTATTCTACAGGTACTTATTCAGATTTTGATTGGTGGGATATGCCCAACTACTTATACTATACGAATAATTCCATTTTCTATAAAGAAAGTCATGCTATTTCGTATTTATTTAAGCGAATAGGAGACCGTGTAAGTATGGATTATGGATGCGAAGAATCAGATGCTAAAATGTCGAAAGCAGATTATGCACTAGAAAATTTTGGATATAAGAATACAATGTCTCGAAAACTAAAAGCAACCCATGGGTACAATGCTTGGGTGAACATACTAAAAACAGAAATATTAGCAGAACGCCCTTTGTTATATTCTGCGGGGACTCATGTGTTTGTTTGTGATGGTTATAGATCAGAAAATGATGAATTTCACTTTAATCTAGGTTGGGGGTGGGGAGTTTGGTACGATTTTGAAGATTTAGGCGATATTGAAAACCATAGTGAATTTGGTTATGTCATAATACATTCGTGTTTTGTAGGTATCCAACCGAATGTTTCAGCAAATGTTTCGTTATCAAATCTTACAATTCAGACTACAAGTAGCGATACATGGACAACAAACAATACATATCAGGCAAAAAATTGCATTTCCGTCGCAGGTAATAACACTACGGTTTCTGTTCTTGATAGTTCTTCTTGCCGATTTATTGCTGGTGATAGTATTGTTCTAAAGCCTGGATTTCATGCACAAGCAGGAACGTCGCTGTTATGTAAAATATTCAAGAGACCAGCATTAAAAAGTTCTGACATTTTAGAAGTTAATGATTTGTCTATAACTTATAGTGATGAAGATAGCTCAGACGATAGTACCATAAACAATATAGGCGTATTGTTTGATATTTATCCTAATCCTGCAAAAAACGAAATCACCATAGATTTGAAAAATATGACTGAAAATTCATTATGTTTGATTCAAATTTATAATTCTAATGGCATTCAAGTATATGAACAATCTGCAAATAATTCAATAATATCGGTTGACGTTTCAACATTTCCAATTGGACAGTATATTATTAACGTAAAAACTAATTCAAAAATTTATTGTAAATCATTTATAAAAAAATAAGACTATGAGAAGATCAAACATAATTCAGGTATTAATGATTGTAATCATTGAATTAGCGATGATTTCGTGTAATAAAGATAACCAACCGATTTCAACGGAAGGAAACAACTATTACTCTGTTGTTAAAATGAAACAAGATTATACCCAAAACGCCATGGGTATAGAAAATAAGAAGAAAAATCATGTACAACCCATAACGCCATTAGGCCATGAGAACAAGTTTTTGCAATTGAAAAACGGGTACTGGGTAACGACATACGGTAAACCATTAGATGGCAGAGAAGTAGTTACTGACATTTCACTTGATGAATATGAAAAGTTATACAATGAATATGCAGAAACTAATTTGGATAAAATTCGTGATACCCTTTATTCAAGAATAATAGATAGAGAACCATTTGTGGAACTGTATACCGTATCTATAAAAGATTTTTCAAAATATTCAGAGTACATTGACGAACAACACAATACTATAGAAGGACCAGATATTGACAAAATCAATGCCTTGATAGAATCTGGCGAATTCTTTACGTATGAGGGAGTTGAGAGAGTGAAGTAGTTGAGAGTGGAGAGACGAAAGTGGAGAGACGAAAGTGGAGAGACGAGAGTATTATAGAACTATTTACTGTGAAATAAAGATATTATTTCTCAAAGTTTGACAATACCGGTGTTGATTATTCTTTTAATTATTGTAGTTCTTTCACTGTTCCTTTTAGGTGAGGTG
>CAJOPQ010000150.1 GCA_905236445.1 uncultured Clostridia bacterium | reverse complement strand
TTGAGTTTTCCAATTCTGCCAACCAGCATTATCTATTTTTGATCTTTCAAAATGGATTATAATTCCAAAACATTCATGTAAAAAGAAAAATACGCATCTATCTAAATCGATAGGGTGCGTACAGTTCTCTTTTGGCGGAGAGTTAGGGATTCGAACCCCAGGAAGCTCTCACTTCAACGGTTTTCAAGACCGCCGCTTTCGACCGCTCAGCCAACTCTCCACATATTTAATTGACTTCTATATTATACATATTTTTAATATATTTGCAAGTGTTTTGTAATATATTTTTTTAAGTTTTTTAAAATTATATTTTTGATTAATTGTCAGAAGAAAATTGATAAAGACATTATTAATTTAATTCAGAAATTTTTTAATTAAAAGTTTTGTTGACATAATTTGACAACATTATAAAAATTTGCTAATATGGAAATGTTAGGAGAAAAAATTATGAAAAAGATTGTATGTGCAGTATTTTCAATATTATCTGTTGCTGCTATATTTGTAGGTTTTGCGCTGTCTGTATTGATGCAAGATGTTGTGAGTCAAAAGGAGACTGTTACAACTGGATTTAGTGGTTGGAATATTTTAAATAATTTTACTGATAGTATACAAGGATATTCATTATTTAAAATTATGACAATTATATTATTTGTTATTGCAGGATTTGTGCTGTTTCTTGCGATATTGCAAATAGTTGATTATGTGTGTAAATGGAATAATGAAAAAATAACCTTATGCAATGTTGTTTTTATTACAATAATGATAATATGTGTACTAATTTTGACAATTTCATGCAAGATGATGTCAAAAAGTCAGACTGAGGTGGTTGAATCGTTTTCTTTTGTCTGGTATATGGGTGTGGGCAATTGGCTAATGATTGGCACAACTGTCGTTGCATTTGTTACAAATATGTTGTTATATATTATTGAGTTGTTTAAGGCAATAGATGTTAGACAAGAAGCAAAAGAAAAGGAAATTAAAGAAACAAGAATCATCAAGAAAGAGCCATCAAAATTATCTGATATCAAGGCAAAGAACAAACAAACGAATAGTGTTAAATCTAAAGGGAAATCTGCGACAAAGAAAGCAAACAAAACAACTAGTACAAAGAGTAAGACAAAAAGTACAAAGTAAATTTTTATAGTTGACTTCAAAAAAATGTATAAATTGTGGAAGTCAACTTTTTTGTATATATTATCATTATTAGTCAATAATTGGATTATAGCGAGGTGAGTAAATGAATCCAATTAATTATAAGACAAAAGATATTAATGATAATTTTATTAGCATGACAAGAATGTATCCAAAGCCATACAACAAGAACAAAGCTGATCCATACACAAAAACTAGAGTTATTCTGATGAATGGCACCGAGTATGAGTCTGTATGGTTTTTGCACAATTTTGCAAGGCATTGTGCAGAACCGGAGATACTAGAGGCGTTGGCTATAGTTAGAAAACAGGAACAACAGCAACAAAAGATGATCGCGTGTCTAAAACCAATTAACGAAAGCATACTAGAGACCACAATTGCATATGAACAATTGGCAATTGATTTAACAGCTTCTTTGGCTATTAGAGAAAAGGATAAAAATAATAGAGAAGCACTTAACTTTGCTTTGTTAGAAGACTTTGATCACTTATATAGATTTGCTAATCTTCTTATGATAGACAAGGGGATTGATTCGAAGAAGTTGGTTGGAGAATACACTGAGATAATGCCCGGCAGACCAACTATTGCAGAGCATAGATATCCAGTTGACGATCTAAAATGTGCAATGGACTCAACCAAAGCTAATCTATATACCAAACTTGTCGCGGGAATAATTACTGCAGCAGAACAACAAACAATGAATTATTATATGAATATTGCGCAGTGGTATAAAAATGATTTAGGCAGGAAGTTATATTCAGAAATTGCAATGATTGAAGAGGAACATGTCTCTCAGTATGAATCTTTGAAAGATAGTAGAATGACTTGGTTGGAACAGTGGGTAATGCATGAATATACAGAATGTTACTTGTATTATAGTGCCTATGTAGACGAAGTAGATAATTATATTAAGAAAATTTGGTACGACTTCTTTGAAATGGAATGTGCGCATCTGCAATTGGCAATTAGAATGTTGGAGAAATATGAGCATACAGAATATAAAAAAATTGTTTGCGAAGGTGAATTTCCGGAATTGCTGACTATTGGAAGTCACAAAGAATATATTCGTGATGTTATAGCCAAGACTGTTACAATGACTGCAAAAAATAAATCTTATGCAGAGATTAACTCTCTGAAAGATGATGATAGATACTTCAAGTATCAAGATATGATTATTGGCAATGAGGAAGCAACAGTCCCAAGCCATGAAGTTATTAATAAAGCAGTGGAGTGTTTCGGACAAGATTATAGGGTGCAAGATTCCAAACATCCAATAGCTGAATTGTCAGACAGAAAGAAAGATAATATCTGTATTGCAAGAAAAAAACGTTGCAAATAAGTGTAATAAAGACAGTTGGCAGATGGAGTATGTTTGCTCCGATGCTAATTGTTTTTTTTTAAATTTTTGATTTAAATATTTACTTTTGTATAGTGTATGTGATATACTTCTGGGTGGAAATGAAAAATATGGAGGACAAAATGAGTACAACTGCATTAATTATTCTTGATGGATATGGCTATTCTAACAAAATCAAGGGCAACGCTGTAAAAAATGCAAAGACGCCATGTATGGACGAATTAATGAAAAAATACCCACATACACTTATCAACGCTAGTGGAAATTATGTTGGTTTGCCAGACGGACAAATGGGCAATAGTGAAGTTGGACATCTTAATATAGGCGCAGGTAGAATAGTATATCAAGATATCACAAGAATAGATAAAGAAATCAAAGAAGGACAATTTAATACAAATCTTGCTTTTTTGAAAGCAATTGAGAATTGTAAGAAAAATAACTCAGCATTACATCTTATGGGATTGCTATCGGATGGTGGCGTGCATTCAAGTAATGAACATTTGTATGCACTGCTAAGATTAGCAAAGTTAAAAGACGTTAAGAAAGTCTATGTACATTGTTTTCTAGATGGGCGTGATGTGCCACCTACCAGTGGAACAAAATATATAGACGAACTTGCTTCTCAGATTAAGAACATTGGTGTTGGAACAATTGCAACTGCAATAGGCAGATATTATATAATGGATAGGGATAACCGTTGGGAAAGAGTTGAGAAGGGTTATAACTTAGTTATGAATGGTGTTGGAGACAAAGTGGATAACATCTCTGTGGCAGTGGCAAAATCTTACGCTAAGGGAATTACAGATGAATTTGTAGAGCCTATATGTTATAGTGGATATGATGGAGTAAAGGAGAATGATTCTATAATATTCTTCAACTATAGATCAGATAGAGCTAGAGAAATAACAAGAGCAATTACTTTTGAGAACTTTGATGCTTTTGAGAGAATTGGTGGTTACAGAAAAACTGTATATGTCTGTATGACAGAATATGATGCAAGCTTTGATAATGTCCTTATTGCTTTTGCTCCAAAAACTCTAATTAATACATTAGGTGAGTATTTGGCGAAAAATGGCAAGACTCAGGCTCGTATTGCAGAGACCGAAAAATATGCACATGTTACTTTCTTCTTCAATGGTGGCGTGGAAGCTCCTAATATCAATGAGAAAAGATATTTGATTCCTTCTCCTAAAGTTGCTACTTATGATATGCAACCAGAAATGAGTGCAAGAGAAGTTACGGCAAAAGCTTTGGAAGTGTTAGATAAAGGTGTAGATGTTCTTATTCTTAATTTTGCAAACTGTGATATGGTGGGACATACAGGCGTGTACGATTGTGCCGTAAAGGCAGTTGAGACTGTAGACGAATGTCTTGCACAACTTATTAACAAAATATTAGAAGATGGCGGAAACGCAATTGTAACTGCGGACCATGGCAACGCAGAGCAAATGTTATTTGCAGATGGTACGGTATGTACATCTCATACAACTAATCTTGTACCTTTAGTTGTAGTTGGAGAAAAATTCAAAAATGCAAAACTGATTAAGAACGGTAAGTTGGCAGATATTGCACCAACATTGCTTACTCTTATGGACTTGCCAATACCACAAGAAATGGACGGCGATATTTTAATTGAAAACAGATAAAAATAGAAAATTTACTTAATATTTAGTATGTTAAGTAAATTTTTTTTGTATATTTTCCCTAAATTAAGCCCAAAATAATAAAATGAAAATTTTTCAAAAAATTTTAAAAAATTAGCACTCTTTTGTTGACATTGCTAATTGAGGGGTATATAATATGGTCGTAGCAAATAAGAAGACTGCTACAAAAAAGGAGTTTTAAAAAAATTATGAGAAGAGATATAACTAATAGAGACAGAGATTATTTTGGATTGTTCGATCCACTATTTGATGATTTCTTTGATTTCCCAGTTGTTCCAAGAAGTAAAGAAATTGTTAACTCTATGAAGACTGATGTTAAGGAGGTTGGCGATCAATATAAGATTGAGATTGAGATGCCAGGCTTCAAGAAAGAAGATATCAGTATGGATCTAGAGAACGGCTATTTGACTGTATCTGGCAAAAAGGAAGAAGAAATTAATGAAGAAGAGAACGGTAAGTTTATAAGACGAGAAAGAAGATATGGATCTTGTACAAGAAGTTTCTATGTAGGTGAGATTAAAGAAGAAGATATTAATGCAAAACTAGAACAAGGTGTATTGGAAATAACAATTCCTAAAGAGCCTAAGAAAATAGAAGAAAAGAAAAAAATAGAGATTAAATAACTTAGTATAAAATATATTTTATTAAAAAACGGACTCTACATATGGGGTGTACCCAATTGTAGAGTTCATTTTTTGTCAATTTTATCATATCAGATTAAGGGCACAAACTTTTGCAACTTACAAAAATTAAATATTGAAAAAATATACTTTGATGTGTTATTACATTCTTAATTAAAAATTTTTAAAATAATTTAAAAAAAATTGTTAACCTAGTTGACAATGCTAATTTATTCAAGTATAATGTTCTTCGTTAACATTATAGGAGTGTAGAAAATGGTTACAAGAGAACAGGCCTTAGATGTTTTAAGCAAGATTAGAGAGAACAAACCTGCTAAATTTTTTACTAAAATTGATGAGACTAATGCGGGTATGAATTTTATTCTTGCTTATTTAAGTGAGCATGATAATGACATTTATGCATCTGAAATTGCTGACAATATGCAAATTTCACGAGCAAGGGTTGCCGTATTAATCCAAAAACTTATCAACAAAGGTTTAACTCAGAAATCGACATCTAGTATTGATGCTAGAATCGAAGTGTTGAAACTTACTCAATCAGGCCTTGATGAGATTAATAAGTTTAAAGAACAAATGATTTCAAATGTAACCAAAGTTATTGAGAAAGTAGGTCTAGATGAAATGTATAGATTTATAGATACTTCTGCAACAATTAAGAGTATATTAGATAGCTTAGAATAAAAGGATAACAGTTATCATATATTTTTAAGATAATTTAAACTAGGTTAACAACAAAAGGAGTAAAAATGTTTAGTTTATTTAAAAATTTAAAGAAACAAGACTGGATTTTGCTGATAATAAGTCTTGGTTTGATAGTAGTTCAAGTTTGGCTTGAACTCAAAATGCCAGATTATACAGCAAATCTTACTAAAATTGTGCAAAGTGAAAATGCAGCAATGAGCGAAGTTTGGAAAAATGGTGGACTAATGCTTGCCTGTGCTGCAGGAAGTTTGTTATCTGCAATAATTTGTGCAATTTTAATTTCTAGGGTAGCGAGTTCTTTTTCAAGGACGCTTAGAAAAAAACTTTTCAACAAAATCTCTGATTTTTCAGATACAGAAATGAAAAAGTTTTCTGTTCCAAGCTTGATTACTAGAACAACAAATGATGTAATGCAAATACAAAATTTCATGGCAATGGGTGTACAGCTAATTTTTAAAGCACCTATAATGGCTATCTGGGCAATCTGTAAGATTTCTGCGACAAATATAATGTGGACTTCTGCTGTCTTAATCAGTGTTGTGATAGTTGTTGTATGTGTTGGAATAATTGTTGGTCTTTGCTTGCCTAGATTCAAAAAAATACAGAAACTTACAGATGATATCAATAATGTAACAAGAGAGAACGTCTCTGGTGTAAGAGTAGTTAGGGCTTTTAATGCTGAGCAGTATCAAGAAGAAAAATTTGAAAAAGTAAATGACAATATAACAAACAACAATCTATTTACTGCACGTGCAACAAGCTTTTTGATGCCTGTTATGATGCTTGTTATGAATGGATTAATGCTTGCAATTTATTGGATTGGTGCATTGCTAGTTAATGACATTGCACTAACAGGAGAGGCTGCAGTGCTGGAAAGAGTTGAAGTAATAGGTAATATGGCGGCATTTACACAATATGCAATGCAAGTTATTATGGCTTTTATGATGCTGATATTGATATTTATTATTTTGCCAAGAACTCTTGTCTCTGGACGAAGAATTGCAGAAGTATTAAGAACTAATCCTTCTATCAAGAATGGTGGTATGAAATATTCTACTGCTAATTCAGGCGAAATTGAATTTAGAAATGTGTCTTTTAGATATTCAGATAGTGGCGAAAATGAAATGGCACTTTCTAATATATCCTTTAAAGTAGGAAAGGGTGAAACTCTTGCAATTATTGGTGCAACAGGAAGCTCAAAGACAACACTTATTAACTTAATTCCAAGATTCAACGATGTAACCGAAGGCGAGGTCTTTGTTGATGGCGTCAATGTAAAAGATTATGATGAAAAAGATTTGAGAGCAAAAGTCTCAATTGCATCACAGAAGGCAGTGTTGTTCAAAGGTACCGTCAAAGAAAATATTACATACGGCACCAATACTCTTGATGAAGAGAGAATGAATAAAGTTATAGATATTTCTCAATCTAATTTTATTAAAAATTTGGAAAAAGGCGTTGAGAGTGAAGTTGCTCAAGGTGGCACAAATTTCTCAGGTGGACAAAAACAAAGAATTTCAATTGCAAGAACTTTGTATAAAGATTCTGAAATTATGATATTCGATGACACATTCTCTGCTCTTGACTACAAAACAGATATGCTCGTTAGAAAAGGCATTAAACAGAACTTGAATGATAAAACAGTTATAATTGTTGCTCAGAGAGTAGGCACAATTAAAGATGCTGATAAAATTTTAGTTCTAGATGATGGCAAGATAGTTGGCGAGGGTACGCATCAAGAGTTGTTAGAAAATTGTCAAATATACAAAGAAATAGCATTATCACAATTATCAAAGGAGGAGTTATAATATGCCAGGATTTGGACCAGGACCGGTAAGACTAAATGGACCTAAAGAAAAAACCGATTTGAAATCTGTTAAGAAATTATTTGTATATTGTAAACCTTATTTGCCTGCCATTATAATTGCTCTTTTGCTTGCTGTTGTGGGTGCTGTAACAACAATAATTGGGCCGGACAAAATAAGTGATTTGTTGAATATAATTACAGATGGAATATTAAGCGTTACAGGCGTTGATATGACAAAGTTCTTAGAAATCGTTATAGTCCTAATAAGTATATATGTTGGTGGCGCCGTTGCTAACTATTTGCAACAATATATAATGGCTGGTGTTACACAAAAAACAGCAAAAAGACTAAGGACCGATATTGATAAGAAAATAAATAATTTGCCATTAAAATACTTTGATACCACAACAAGAGGGGATATTCTAAGTAGAGTTACCAATGACGTAGATACAATTTCTCAGACATTTGGTTCAACCATTTCTAACCTTGTTAATGCTGTTACATTGTTTGTAGGTGTTGTTATTATGATGTTTGTTGTTAACTGGATTTTAGCACTAGTAACCATTGGAACATCTGTACTTGGCTTTGTACTTATGTTTTTAATTTTGTCAAAATCTCAAAAATACTTTAATAGAAGACAACAGAACTTAGGCGAGTTAAATGGCCATGTCGAAGAAATCTACACAAATCATGATGTTGTTAAGTCTTTTACAGCAGAGGAAAATGCGAAAGATAAATTTAATCAAATCAACAACGAACTATTTATCAACAACTGGAAATCTCAATCTTTGTCAGGGTTGATGCAACCATTAATGAACTTTGCAGGAAACCTGTCTTATGCAGTAATATTTATTGTTGGCGTAGCATTGATATTAGGTGGAAGTTCTGCCGTGACATTTGGTACAATTATTTCATTTACAATATATGCGAGATTATTTTCTCAACCATTGACAACTATTGCTCAATCAATGAATTCAATCCAGCAGACATCTGCTGCATCAAAGAGAGTCTTTGAGTTCTTAGAGCAAGAAGAATTGTTAGATGAGAGTCGAAAAAAATCAAAATTAAAAGCAAAAGATATTATTGGAAATGTAGAATTTAGAAATGTAAGATTTGCTTACGAAAAAGATAAAACAATTATCAAGAATTTTACAGCAGACTTAAAAGCAGGGCAAAAAGTTGCTATTGTTGGACCTACTGGTGCTGGTAAAACAACAATGGTTAACTTGCTAATGAGATTCTACGAATTAAGACAACCAAGACTGATTATTGATGGGATAGTTACAGATTATAAAGTTTTCGATAATGGCAAATCAGTAAAACTTGTTATTGATGACAATAATAATCTTAATATAAATGGTGAGAATACAAATTTTGTCTTGAATAATGTTGACAATTTACCGAAAAACGAGACATTGAAATTTGACCAAGATTTCAAACTATATGTTGATGACAATCCACTAGATTATCAAGTTACAGTAGTTACTGGCAACGATATAGATACACCAGAGAATTACGACTTTGCAATAGCATACTATGGGGATATCTTCATTGATGATATACCAACTAAATCGCTTACAAGAGATAATATACATGATTTGTTTGATATGATACTGCAAGACACATGGTTGTTTGATGGAACAATAAGAGAAAATCTTGTTTATAACAAAGAGAATGTGTCCAATGAGAAATTAGATGAAGTGTGCTCAGCTGTCGGACTTAAACACTTTATCTCAACACTTCAAGATGGATATGACACAAGACTTGACAGTAGTTTAGGACTATCAGAAGGACAAAAACAACAACTTACTATAGCAAGAGCTATGATTAAGGATAGTCCACTTCTTATCCTAGATGAAGCAACTTCTAGTGTTGATACTAGAACTGAGCTTGTAATACAAGAAGCAATGGACAAATTAACAAAAGGTAGAACTTCTTTTGTAATTGCACACAGACTATCTACAATTAAGAATGCAGATATTATATTAGTTATGAGAGATGGTGATATCATTGAACAAGGCAATCATGAGACACTGCTTGCCCAAAATGGATTCTATGCTGAGTTATATAATAGCCAATTTGCAACCACTAATTAATCGGCAATAATAAATTCTAATTTTTGTAACATTTTTTCATTCTATTTGTTATTGGGTGCTTGTCTTAAATGTTGTGGTTGTCCTGCAACATACATGTACATTATAACCTGTTTTTAAAGTTTATATATTTAAAAATTTTTGCACATTTTTTATTTTATTATAAAAAAATGTGCTTTTTTTTATTTTTTATAGTATAATATTTATATTAATAAAACAAAAGGAAGGAAAATATTATGCCTCTATTTGATGGATTAGAAGGATTTGAGAATGTGAGCCCAGTGCTGCAATGGGCAATATTTATTGTTGGTGTTTTAATTTTAGTTGTTGCAGCGTTTTCAATATGCGTTTCTATTTGGCTTTCTTGGAAATATATAAGATTTAATAGAAAGAAAAATAGTGCAAACATGACTGGAAAACAAGTTGCTAGAACATTATTGGACAAAAATGGTTTAAAAAATATTAAGGTATCTTCATGGGGTTCGTTAACATTTGGCAATAGTTATTCACACTATTTTAAGAAAGTAAGATTGAGAAGACTTACTCTTAATAAGAAAAGTATTACATCTATAGCAATGGCAACAGAAAAGACCGCTCTTGCAGTAATGGATAAAGAGGGCGATGCTGACATGAAGACTCGTATTCGTTTGACACCATTGATATATTGGGGACCTCTAGCATTTATTCCACTTATTGTAGTTGGATTAATAATTGACTTAATTTTGTTCAACTTTACTGGTGTTGTTACAACAATATTTGCTGCGATTGGATTACTATTTTATGTTATTTCTTTTGTACTTTCAATTAAAGTTTTAAAAACTGAAATAAAAGCACAAAAGAAGGCAATTCAAATGCTAAAAGCTGAAAATATGGCTACTGGTGAAGAAATCGACATGATAACAGAATTGTATAAGATCTATAACATTCAATACGTAAATGATATAATTATGGCGTTCCTAGAAATGATTTTGAGAGTATTAAGATTTATAGCTAACACTCAAAATTCCAAATCAACATCTAACGATTAAAAATACAAAAACTAAGTTTTTAGCTTAGTTTTTTTGTTGAAAGATACTAATTTTATATAACTAACAGTTAAGGACAAAACTTTTATCATAAGCAACTCAGCATGGTATAATTTTGCTAATATGTGGTTGATATAATTAGTATAGATTTAAAAATTTCATAATTCTTAAGTAGAAGTTATTCTAAATAACTTGATTTAATAATTTGCTATTTTTATTTTTAAAATCAGATTTTACAAAAAAGTACTCAAAATAGTTTTTTATTTAATGATACTTGTTATACAATAGAAACATGGAAAATGTTTACGATTGTATAATAATAGGTGGTGGACCTGCTGGTATGACAGCAGGAATATATCTTGCGCGTGCGAATAAGAAAGTTTTGCTTCTAGAAGGTGGGGCG
>CAJOPQ010000149.1 GCA_905236445.1 uncultured Clostridia bacterium | reverse complement strand
GTTCTTTCATCACAAGCATCTTGCAACATTTGACCTCTTTGCTCCATTGCCCATTGCAATCTACTCTCAATCAATCTGTCTGGCTTTACCCCATATTCATCAACCACTTCTTCATGAATCTGACGCATTGCAGATTTGTCTTTTAAGGCTACATCTAGGCGATTAAGAAAACTTTGAATAGCATCTTTTGTTATTGCATTTGATGTTGTTATATCATGTAAATAATCCTTGTAGTTGTAATCTGTTGACTCTATCCCGATTCCAATTAGATATGCCGATCTTACGTC
Source organism: uncultured Clostridia bacterium (assembly GCA_905236445.1). GTDB lineage: Bacteria > Bacillota > Clostridia > Christensenellales > UBA1242 > UBA11490. The sequence goes on along the minus strand of CAJOPQ010000149.1, from coordinate 2,082 downwards.
TCCAATAAACTTCTCGATATCTGGACCATCAAAAGAAATTAGATTGTTAGCAAAATCAAAAGGAATAACTGTGTCAAACTTACTGTCAGCAGATGATTTAGTTATTGCTAAATTTTTGGAATGTCTATCTACTTGCAATGTAATGTAGTCGAACAAAGATACATCTAGCAACTTATCTACAAGTTGAGGATCACACTCATTATCTATTGTACCACTGTCTATCAAATATCTAATATCATATCTCGTCGCAACATTATTAGCACTCATAAATCCATATAGAGAATAGAGCTCATCCCTACCCTCTTTGTAGTCATCGGAAATAACTCCTTTCTTGCCACCAACGCTAGCCAAATGATATTCTACTGCATCGATTCCAAGTTTTCTTGCCATCTTGCTATAATAAATCTCACTTAACGCAAAAAGATTGTTGGAGGCAAGTGCATCTTCTACATATGTTCTATTGCTTTTGATTGGTAAAATCTTGCCGATATAATTAGTCAAAGCATTTGCTTTATCTCCTCCCTCTACCTTGAAGTATGGCAAATGCTTAGGGTTGTCTAACTTACTTTTTCTCACCCTTGAATCTATTTGAATACATTGTCTAGGATCGACAATGATATAACCGTTTTTGTCTCTTTCTAGTCTAGAATAATCCATATTTTCACCCCTTTTACACCATTTTTCTAATTATATTATATCATATTGGGTATACAAAAATCAATACCCAAATTTTTATCACTCTTCTTACTCAAAAACAATAGAAAATTACTTGCTAAATTAATGTATTTTACGTACAATAAAATTAGTTTTGAAATAAGAGAGAAATTGGTGTATGGTAAAGATCTGCGGAAGAATTAAACTAAAAGATAAGATTATTTCTACATATGTTTTTGAACAAGTTGAAGACTTTGAAATCGGCGAGTTCGAGCACTACGTTGCAGAAATTTGTTATGGACTAGACATTCCTAATCCAATTACACTAGTAAAACATATTAAGAATTTTATGTTGTTCAACCACACTATATACAAGAAAGAAGACTTTGTGGAAAAGATTTTTTTTGATAAATTAGAATTGGTAAACGAAGCATAAATTTTAAGCATAAAATAAAAATATTTACACACATTAAAGATATAAGCAAAAAACAGGAGGATAAAATGTTAGCACTTATATCTTTTATTTTAGTTATTGTAGGAGCAATTAACTGGTTCTGCATTGGATTATTACAATTCGATTTCGTGGCAGGACTGTTTGGGAGTCAAAGCAGTATATTCTCAAGAATAGTATATATTGCAGTAGGACTAGCTGCACTTATTTTGCTATTTAATCTTATTGAGAACAAAGGTAAAATAAAATTTAATTTTAAGAAAAAACAGGAAAATAAAGAGAGATACTATGAGAATGCATACTATGACCACCCAAGATATAGCAACAGCGTAGAAGCAGGCAAAGATGTTGACAAAGACAACGATGACGCCTTCATATCATTTGAAAAAGATAAAGAAAATGATTGCTCTACAGGATCGTGCAAAATAGATAATGATGATCAACAAAATGAAAATGATGATCAACAAAATGATGATAATGAAAATGAGAAATAAATCAAAAAAAATATATTAGAAATGGTTATCAATTTTGAAACTTGCAGAAAGGGACTACAAAATGTAGTCCCTTTTTATGTTATATTATATCTAAATTCAGGCAATGAAAAATTTTCAAAACTCTTAAGCGGTTTGACTGAACTATTAGAGTCGTAATCAACATAAGTGCCAACTAAAAAAGTGTTTGTATTATACTCAAATATTCCATTTTGATTATAATTGTAAAGATAAACTTGTCTATTTTTATTATTTGTGTCTGCTAAATAATACTCAATATAAATACCATTTGAATGTGCTATGATATTAAGATAAGTATAATCAACAATCATTGTATAATCGCTATTTCTACTATGAGTTATTTTCATTATTGCCATTTGGTCAACAAAAGTTAATTCATAACAATAATAGTTACGAAAAGCTGATCCCATGGGATTTGCATTATTATTAGTAACTGTTTCTTTTATTATATAACCTGTTCTCGTT
>CAJOPQ010000148.1 GCA_905236445.1 uncultured Clostridia bacterium | reverse complement strand
TTCCAGAATTGTACAGCACTTAGGTCTAGTACAATAACATTTGAGAATACAACTGGCTGGAAGAAAGGTAGCAATGCTGACGTTACAAGTAATGTGAGCAATGTAGATGTAAGTACTCCTAGCCAAAATGCAACATGGCTAGCAGGAACAACTTCTGGCTACCTCGATTATTACTGGAAGAGATTCTAAAAATAATATAGATACAAAAAAACCGTTAGAACTAATCTTTTCTAACGGTTTTTTCTTAAGCTAATATACAATCGTTTTTGTCATTAGGTCTGGCGCATAATCTGGAATGGCTGGTATTTTGGTCAAAAGTTGGTTATATACAGCATTTGCATTATCTTCTATCGCTGCAAGTTCTTTGTATAATTTGCTTGGATTTTCTACAATATTGCTGTTTCTTATAATCAAATTTGTATTACAATTAAGTTCATTCAACAGAGCAGAATTGTTGTTGTTGAATCCAAGAACTTTGATATAAGGCAATTGTTTAATTTTATACAGTTCGTCAACACAATTTTTCTTAATGTTAAGCACAAGGCATGTCACAATTCTCTTAAGTCTTGTATAAGTGTATCTTTTGGTCTTGACTTCTAGAAGTAGAGTTTTTAGATCCTTAATCTTAGTAGATTTGTCCTTGAATCTATTTTCAATACCCTCAGATACGCCATATATTTCTTTGAAATCGTCTAGTGGTGTGGTCTTTATCTTATACATCGCAATATTGTCATACAAGTCATCGTCCACAAATCCAGACATCTTTATTTCGTCTTGTAATAGTTTGTATGAAGATTTTGGCAGTAACCTTTTTACACATCTAACACTTCTTGTCTTGTATAATTTTGCTCTAATTGCTGTTGCACTTGTATCTTTGCCGTTAATAACATCACTTAGGTAATCGCTATTTTCTCTTACAGAGAATAGTGGCTGAATGGAGCTATTAGTTGCGTACAGTGCCTTAAGGTATTCAATTGCAAGGATATTATTTGGTTTGCGAATTATATCTAATGCTTCGTCTTTGTCTGAGAACTTGAATATGCCGTTATCTATAAGTTCTGCCAATGCCTTTTCTCTAGAAGTTGCAATAGAATTACCTTCTTCCATATATTTTTGTAAGGCGTCTTTATATTCTTTTGGCTCGTTGTATAAGAATTTTGCAATATCTTGTAGAAGTTCGTGATTATTAGTCTCACATCCAAAAGATAGGTGAGTAACATTGTTAAAAGAGTTGGCAATCTTGACGCCAGCAAGGGCAAAAGTTTCTGCACTTGAGCAAGCGTAGGCTGTAGGTATTTGCACAACAATATCTGCTCCTGCATCTAACGCCATTCTTGCACGGACATATTTGTTAACAACAGTTGGCTCGCCTCTTTGACAGAAATTTCCAGCCATAATACACATAATTGCATCTGCGCCTGACATAAGTCTGCTCTCTGCTATATGTGTAAGATGTCCATAATGCAGTGGATTATATTCACAGATAATTGCACAAATTTTCATAAAAAACTCCCTAAGATTAATTTACTTATAACTTAAAATATAGTATTATATTTTACGGTACAAGTTTTTTAAAAAACTTAATGTATTTGTAACATTATATAGAAAATGTTTTGAAAAGACAAATAATTTCAATAAAAGTTGGTAAATAATTATGGAATATGAAACGAATTTAGAGTTAAAGTGGTTTGAAACGGCTAAAGAAATAGGTGCAACAATAGTTTTGCCAGAAGCGTATTTTAGTGAAAGAATTGCATTGGCAGGGATAGAGAGTGCAAAGGAAAAGATAGCAAATATTATTCTTCTTACCGATGATGAAGCCAAATTGGCAAAGTATGACATGGCCGGTCTTGACAATATCAGAGTAGTTAATATCAAGACTGCAGAAATCAGACCAATATTAGTTGACACTTTGGTTACTTTACGTTCTGCTAAGGGTATGACAAAGCAGTTGGCTGAGGAGACGTTGAATGACAGTGTGTATTTTGGAACAATGATGGTAGAGTTGGGGCTTGCAGATGGATTGGTCGCTGGGGCTGAAATTGCTACAGCCAAGACCTTTAAACCAGCATTCCAGATTATAAAGAGCAAGGACAAAGACACCAAAGTTAGCAGTTTCTTTGTTATGATTAGAAAGCAAGGGGAGCAAGAGCAGGTATATCTAATATCCGATGGTGGAGT
>CAJOPQ010000147.1 GCA_905236445.1 uncultured Clostridia bacterium | reverse complement strand
TGTTGTAATACTCTATGCTATATGGCATCCGGCCGCACCAGATGAGGTCAATGCGTCAGACGCAACATCTACAGACTTTATTAAAATCACTTGGACCCCACTTCCTGAAGCAGTAGCGTATGAGATTTGGCGGGAAGATGAAGATGGTAATAATATCACGAACGTTGATAGAGTTATTGCATCTGAGTTCGAAGACACATCTGCAATACCAGGAGTATTCTACTATTATTCTGTAAAAGCGATATTTCAAAATTCTATCGGCGAGATGAGTATGGCTGATTGTGGTTGTCGGAAATTACAAACACCATCGGTTTTTGCATCCCAAGGAGAAAGTTGGAATCAAGTTATAATCACAACTGGCGCATTGCCGATCAGTAATCCAAATGGATCAAGAATCGAAATATGGCGTTCAGATTCTTCCTCTATATTAGATGCAGAGAAGATTGGGACGGTTTCTTATAGTTCTAAATACTATGATACAACAATAATTGCGGGTAAAAACTATTACTATTGGGCGAGATCCTATTATCAGACAAACGACGTAGCCAAAAGCGATTTTAGTGCCAGTACGATAGGGTATAGTTGCGAGATTAGTTCGGTATATATTTCAGGTGCATCAACCTTAACTCCCGGAGGACGAGCATGCTATCGGTTGATGGCAATATGCAACGATGGTAGTGTGCGGGAATTCCCCGGTTCGGTGTCGTATGAATTTCAAGACAGATATGGGATTGCTAATTTTAAGAATGAGTCTATGCCTAGCTATAGTTCATTAGAAAGTAGCGGTTACTTATGGTGGCTGACAATTACAAATACAAACGTCTCCACGTCTAGGGCTATCACTTTAACTGCAACATCGAATTATAAAGATGTGTCAAGGACGGTAAGTAAGTCCATTTCAATTAAACCAAAGCCTGATAACTTCCCCTATTCATATATGGTGTCATCGTCCGGGTTCGTTTCGTTAACGGGATATAGTGGAACAGATATCAATATAACTGTCCCATCACAAATCAATGGAATGCCTATTGTAGAATTGGCAGACACATTCTCATTTGATAAAAAAGGAATAAAGAGCATCTCTCTTCCATCATCATTGCAAATAATCGGTGGTCGTGCATTTTACCTATGTAAATCATTGACAAGTATTTCGATTCCTTCTTCGGTGACTAAGATAGGATCGAGTGCTTTCACGGGCACAGGGTTGATAACTATTACTATTCCAGAATCTATCACTTCAATTGATAGGGGTGCTTTTGATTATGCATGTCGACTGCAAAGTATCAATGTGGATTCTAGGAATACAAGATATTCGAGCTCTGCTGGTGTTCTTTTTAACAAAGACATGACGGAGTTGATTGCTTATCCCCCAGCCAAAAGCAATACAATGTACAACATCCCTAATGGTGTCACATATATATCGTCTTACAGCTCTGGATTTCATGCCTGCTTCAATCTTAAAACTATAACCATACCAAATTCACTAACAGGTATTTCTACAGGTCAGGTATTTCACAATTGTGATGCCTTGTCATCTATCCAGGTAAACGATGGCAATCCAGGTTTGTGTAGCAATGATGGTGTCTTGTACAGTAAGAACATGGACAAACTGATAAAGTACCCAAATGACAAAAAGAATACTTCATTTATAGTCCCGGCTACAGTTGAAATTATTGATGGATGTGCCTTTTATTGCGCGACGAATCTATGTCAGCTAATAATACCGGCTTCAGTTACAAACTGTTGTGGCATTGCTGGATGCAAGTCTTTGGCCTCCATATATTGTTTTGGTGATTACCCATTTAGATCGCCATTATTCTACATATATAATTCAAATGGAGAGACGTATGGACTACAGGTCTATGGTTCGTTGTTTAATTCCTCTTGGGGTAGTGAACGTAACATACCGATTTATTATTTCTCTGAGACTTCAAATTGGGGTACAGCAAGTTATCTGAATGAATGGAATAATCCTTTGATTTCATTGGAAATAAATGGTCCAAGTACAGTTACATCGAATTCTGCAAACAAATTTATTGGACTTGGCACATTTGCCTCGGGTCATGCTGATGTTGGATGTAAAGTATCTTGGATGATTACAGAAGGTGTAGAGTATGCATCCATATCTGCTGATGGTGTAGTCTCTATTGGTGTTGTCAATGAGCCGCACACAGTTAAGATTAGGGCGACAGCCACCTTGGGAGGCGTTACGAGGAATGTAACGAAAGCACTATCCGTCAACCCATAAGCGTGATAACCCGTGAAGAATCAAAAAGCTAAAGGAATCAAGTTATGAACAAGAGAATTAAGTCTACCATGGTAATAAATGCTGTGGCTGCTACATTCGTTATGGCATGTTGTGGATAT
>CAJOPQ010000146.1 GCA_905236445.1 uncultured Clostridia bacterium | reverse complement strand
TAATTTGATATTTTTTGTTGACAATTGGTAAAATATAGTATAGAATAATCCCGGACTAAAAAGGTAGGGTTTGTTACAATGAAGTTGTCTACAAAGGGTAGGTACGGGCTTAGAGTTATGTACTATCTTGGATCGATGGGTGAGGGTGTAATGTCACTTTCAGAACTTTCGTACAAGACGGGAGTTAATGCGCCGTATCTAGAAAAGATTCTTGGAATGTTAAAAAAAGCAAAGTTGGTTACAACAGAGCGTGGTGCTAACGGTGGATATATGCTATCGGATAGCCCCAATAATATATCAATAGGACAAATATTGCGAAGTCTAGAGGGTAATCTATATTTGGCAGATTGTAATAGTGGCAAGTGTACACAGAAATGTCCTAACAAAGATATTTTTAATTACCTATATAAGCAGATTAATGAAGTATTGGATAAAAAGACCTTACAAGATATGATTAGAGGAGAGGAATATGAGTAATAAAAGAATTTATTTGGATAATGCAGCTACAACAGGCGTGTATGGCGAAGTATTAAATGAGATGTTGCCATACTTCACAGATATTTATGGCAATGCTAATAGTTTGCATGGTTTCGGTCGTGATGCTGCGGCTGGGGTAGACAAGGCGAGAGATATTATTGCTAAATCTATCAATGCTAATAGCAACGAGATTTATTTTACATCTGGTGGAACTGAGGCTAATAACTGGGCATTAAAGGGAGTTGCTTATGCTAATCAAAAGAAAGGCAAGCATATTATTGTGTCGTCAATTGAGCATCATAGTATAATTGATACTGCCAAAGATCTAGAAAGGGAGGGATTTGAAGTAACTTATCTTCCTGTTGATGAGACTGGTCTTGTATCCCTAGTTGATGTTATGCAGGCAATTAGACCAGATACAATACTTGTGTCTGTAATGAGTGTAAATAACGAAGTTGGAACTATTCAGAATATTAAGGCAATTGGTGAGACTGTCCACCATTATGGTGCATTCTTCCACACAGACGCAGTACAGGCAATGAGTGTAATTGATTTCGATGTTAAGGATATGTTCATAGATTTGCTTAGCATGTCTTCACATAAGATTCATGGTCCTAAGGGTGTTGGCGCTCTATATGTTAGAAAGGGTGTTCCTATCAAGAAATTCATGCTTGGTGGTGAACAAGAAATGAATAAGCGTGGTGGAACAACCAACGTGCCTGCTGTTGTTGGATTTGGCAAAGCAATGGAAATAAACATAAAGAACATGAATGAAGCTAACAAAACAATTGCAAATACCGTAGATTACTTCATTAAGAAGTTAACTTATACAATCCCAGATATTTCAATTAATGGCAACATGGAACAAAAAGCACCAAGTATTGTGAATGTAAGTTTTGACTATATTGAGGGCGAAAGTATATTAATGTTGCTAGACTTCGAGGGCGTTGCTGTATCTACAGGATCAGCTTGTGCTTCTGGGTCGCTAGAAAAGAGCCATGTATTGAAGGCTATGGGTAAGTCACATGAGAATATAAATGGTGCAATCAGATTCTCATTTGGCGTAGATGTAACCAAAGATGATGTTGATTATGTAATAGAGAAGTTAGATGCTATCGTTAAACGTCTAAGAGAAATGAGCCCTCTTAAGAAAAAGAGAGCAAAGAAATAGGAGGTTAACCAATAATAATATGTATAACGAAAAAGTTTTGGAATTATTTAAAAATCCTAAGAATGTTGGTGAAATAGAAGGTGCTAATGCGATAGGAAAAGTTGGAAATGCTGCTTGTGGCGACATTATGCAAATATTCCTTAGAATTAACGACAAGGGTATTGTTGAAGATGCAAGTTTTCAGACATTTGGTTGTGCTGCAGCGATTGTTTCTTCTTCAGTTGCTTGTGATATTATTAAAGGCAAGACTATAGAAGAGGCACTAAAGATTGAGAATCAAGAAATAATTGATATATTGGGTGGTCTTCCAGAACATAAGATTCACTGTTCAGTTCTGGCAAAAGAAGCCATTGAAGATGCTATTGCCAATTACAGAAAAGCACAAAATTCTAACAAATAATATATTTTTTCTACATATTTTGACCAATTTTGCAAATAACTAAAGTAGGGCTAATTGGAGGTTAAATATGAAAGAATGTATTTTTGGTTTATCTGTTGGAGTGCTTCTTGGTGCGTTGCTTGTAGGAAATAGTCCTAAGGCACAAGAAATGATAGACAAGGGCACTAAGCAAGTAAAAGAAAAAGTTTCTAAACTTGCAAAAAAATAATAAATTTCAAAAATGGACAGATTAATCTTTACTTTAATTTCTATTGTGCTATACTAATTAGCGCAACATAAAAAATGCTATTTACAACAAATAGCATTTTTTGTAGTTATACATTTTTTTTTGGAGATTAATTAAATAATGAAAAAAATAAAATTTAACTGGAAGGAATTCTTTTGGATTAATGTCGGTGTAATCTTGACATCGATTGGAATTTATTTCTTTAAGATACCTAATAATTTCTCGTCTGGTGGCGTAAGTGGTCTGTCTATTATCTTAAGTCCTCTAATTAGTTTCTTGACGCCAGCACAACTTATTGTAATATTGAATATTTTTCTTCTGATACTAGGCTTTATATTCTTAGGTAAGACATTTGGTGTTAAGACGGTGTATGCATCTGCAATGTTTTCACTGCAGACATGGTTGTTAGAACAGTTTATTCCGTTAAATGCACCACTTACCAATGAGCCATTTATGGAACTTTTTATAGATGTAATGTTGTGCTCTTTGGGTTCTGCTATACTATTTAATTACAGTGCGTCATCGGGTGGAACAGAAATAATAGCAATGATATTGAAAAAATTCACTAATCTTAATGTAGGAACGGCACTTCTATTATCCGACTCTGTGATAGCGATTAGTTCGTTCTTTGTATTTGATATTCAGACGGGCTTGTTCTCAATTCTTGGATTGTTTGCTACAGGCTATCTAGTTGATGGGGTAATAGAGAGAATTAATCTATCGAAGTACTTTACAATTATTACAACAAAGCCAGATGAGATAAGTGACTTTATTATAAATGAGTTGCATAGAGGTATTACAAGACAGGTTGCGCAAGGGGAGTACACCAAGGCTGAGAAATATATTTTGCTAACAGTTGTTAGAAGATCTCAAGCAGTAAAACTAAGAAACAAAGTTAAACAAGTCGATCCAGATGGATTTATTATGGTCGCCAACTCAAGTGAAATTATTGGCAAAGGCTTTCGAACAATGTAAAATTTTTCGACTAATTACAAGTAAAACCACTACGGTTTTACTTTTTTCTTTTATAGTGAAAATTTACTTATGTGATATCAATAATATATACAAAAATGTAAGGAGGTTGCTTTAATAATATGGGTGGAATAAATGGAAATATATGTGGAATATGTCATAATTGACAATCTAATAATCAATTACTTGATTCTGTCTTTGTCGTGCAAACTTTTGAATATATCTGTAGACAAGAAAAACAAATTTTTTTCTTCTCTAGTCGGTACGCTTATGGTGTTATTTATGCCACTAATCTCAAGCGAGGCTTGGATACTTTTTTGCTACAGAATGCTTACAGGTGCCTTAATGGTAGTTATAACAAAACGCACCACAAATGTAAAATATTATATAAGGCTATTTTTGGTGTTTTTGGCAACAACATGCACTTTTGGTGGAATACTTATAATGTTTTTGTCAATATTTGGCATAATGTATACAAATAGTGGGTTGATATT
>CAJOPQ010000145.1 GCA_905236445.1 uncultured Clostridia bacterium | reverse complement strand
ACTACTACAAAGTGGGAAGACACGTCTGCAACTGAAACGACGGATTATGCTGTCGATGGCAACACATATAACGTTTACACCGCTGAAGGTCTTGCTTATATAGCAAGGATGACGAATAGTGGTTTTGTAGATGATGATAAAACTACTGAGGGCTCGTGGTCTTCTGGTAAAACCATTGTGTTGCAAAAAGATATTGACATTGGTGGAAAAGATTGGACCCCTATTGGTATAGATGTAACTGATAATAAAAAGTTCAGTGGCACCTTTAGGTTCAATGGTCACAAGGTAAAAAATCTTTCACACAGTGAGCTTGAGTGTCAGTATTTTGGGCTTTTTGGTGATGTAAATGGAAATATAATAGATCCTTATGTTACAGCCTCTGATATTACGGTTACTGCTAATAATAATAGCTTTTTTGGAATTATTGTAGGGCAACTAGAAGCCGGTGGCACTGTCGGCAGAGTCTCTGGAAACAGTAGTATAAACGTATTTCTTGAAGGTGAATATAATATATCTAGCAACAAGCAAAGTGTTTTTGTAGGTCTCATAGCAGGACAATCGAATGGAGTTATTGGGACAAAGAATGGTGACGACGCTAATGTTAATATTTATGCTGAAATTTCAGAAACAGGAAGCGTTATTGAAAATACAGGTAGAATAGCATATTTTGGTGGGGTTGCCGGTCGTTCTAATAACAAAGACTCCGTAATAGGAAAGAAGTCAACTGGTACTGGTGACGTTGTAATAAAAAGTGTGTTTAACGGTGATGTTACTATAACTTCAGAAGGCGGTTACTTTGGTGGAATAACTGCAAGTTTATGCGGAACAATTGGTAATAATGGTAGCGGTAAAACTATTATTGAAAGCATAAATAACGCAGAAATAGCTGTCAATAGTAACGGCAGTGTAGATCACATGTATGCCGGTGGTATTGTTGGTAATGCGGCAGATGCATATTATATAGGAAATAATTCGGATGATTCGGGTGACGTCTTTATTAATTCAATTAACAATGACGAATTCGCGCTCACCGGCGTTGCAGGTAGATACATAAGATTTGGCGGTATTATCGGACAATTTTCGGGTGCAAGTACTCGCAATGTTTTAGGAATAAATAATGCAAACAATAGTGCAAATGTTTCTTTAGATTTTTCTAACAATGGGCAAGTTATAATGACAAATGGTAATCAAAATAGTATTTTTGGTGGAATTGCAGGCGTTGTTCAGAAAGGAAATTATGCTGCATCACCACATATTGGAACCCTTGGTTCTGGAAAAGTTTCTTTAAACGTGAAACTTAATGCGTCCGATATTATTCTTAATAATATTGTTAGTAATAGTAGTAAGCAACTAGGAACTCATGTTACATCAATCGCAAATTCGACTATTGGCGCTTCTTCCGACATTAATGGTTTTGCAAATTTTTATACGAGTAGTGAGATTGATACTGATACGTGGAAAGTATGCGGAGATAATGATAATAGTCTTTCGGGCATTGATGAGGGAAATAGACAAAAGATTTCTCTCACAAAAGAACAGTTTAAAGAAATGAATTGCGCTGGTTTTGATTGTGAGAACGAGTATAAAGCAAAATTTGCGCCCATATTAAAAGATGGTTATTATATTATAGGCTTTGAAGATCTTGAAGGTGTTGACATTGAAGATCAACTTTTTGTTGAAAATGGAAAACTTATTGGAAAGTTCTCAATTTCTGATGGTGTAACATGTAGACCAAAGTATGTAGAAATCGCGGTAAACGGTGGTTCAACTAAAACATGGACAGGAGAGGCATTGTCTCCCATTGATCCTATCAACAACGAGACGTTTGTATTTGATCAAGAGATGATAGATGTGGGAAGTTATAATATTTCCTTTGTAAAGGTCTTTATTAATGACGTACTTGCTGGCGAAAAAGATGGATTATCTGCAACTTTTGAGATTTTAGATCCTAGCCAAGATGAATATGTTGGTGGAAATATTTATTCTGCAAATCTTACTTTGCAAAATAATATTATTGTTAACTTTAAGATTGAATTGGATGAGGGATATTCTCAACCGCAAGTTAAGTTTGGTTTTATAGGCAACGAAGAAATCGTTTCTGATTATGTTGCTGAAGACGGTAAATTTATATTCAAATTCAATGGTGTAACACCACAATACCTAACTGAGGGAATTGACGTAGTAGTAACTGCATTGTTCAATGGCGATAGAGTTATCGTTGCAACTAAATATGATTTTAGTGTTAGGGATTATTGTGTAGCAATGTTTAATTCAACAGCAACAAGTTTATCATTGACAGAAAGTCAATTCGATTCATTAAAAGCTCTTTTAATTGACTTGCTAAATTATGGTGCGGAAGCGCAAGAATACACGGATACTAATACGTCGGATTTAGCTAACACGAATTTAGATGCTTATCAGAATTTAGCAACAGAATTCAATGTGCCTGAAGACTTATCTTCTAAAGATGGCGATCAGGCAGGTGCTGCAATATTGGGCGCTAAGTTGGTGTTAGATAATAAGGTTTTTGTAGTATTTAAAGTTGATATTAAAGAACTGCAATTAAACGATATAGAGATAGTTATCAAGCATAATTCTAAAGTCTATACGTATAACGGAGATGATTTAATTTTAGAAGATGGTACAAATTACATAATTCAATTTTCTGATATGTATGCGTCAAACTTTGATAAGGAAATTACAATTCAAGTTTATGCTGGTGACAATACCGTAAGTCCTTTGGTAACGTATTCTGTTAATTCGTATATCGCAAGGAACAGTGAAGACTCTTTAATGCAAAAATTGTATTGTTACGGATATTCTGCTAAAGCATATTTGGAGTCGATTACGGTTATAGATTAAAGGAGGTTTCTATGAAAAGATATATAAAACCAGATATTGATCATTATTATTGTTTGGAAGAAGATGTATTAACTATTTCGTTACCACATGATTATGCGATTGAAACCGATTGGGATGATTTTGAATAAGGTGGT
>CAJOPQ010000144.1 GCA_905236445.1 uncultured Clostridia bacterium | reverse complement strand
AGGAGTATATTAGAAACATTTTTATCTCTAAGAACTTCTTTGATGTCTAGTACAGAATCAAGAATATTTGGTTCTCTGTAAGGCATAAGAGGAAGAACAATTCTAAATACACCTTGATACATTCTACAGCAACATTTTTTAAATATATTCATTTCCCATCTCCCTAAATTAGGCTATATTAATTTTGCTTTTTTATATATTATATTTTATCATAAAACAGATTATTTTACATTTATTTTGACACACTTTCCAAAATATATTGATTTTTTGCCACTAATATTTTATAATATATATATCTTTGGAGTAGCATGGTAAATATATGAAAATAATAGCAAATAACAAAAAAGCACATTTCAATTATTTCGTGGAAGACACAATTGAGGCTGGCATATCTTTGCTTGGACCAGAAGTAAAATCGTTAAGGGCAAGTTCTTGCAGTCTAGACGAGTCATTTATTTACATTTCCAAAGATTTAGAAGTGTTTGTTAAGAATATGTTTATTAAGAAATTTGATTACGCAACCAATGTCGCTTTTGACGAAAAAAGGGATAGAAAACTTCTACTGCACAAGAGTCAAATATGCAAGTTGCTAAGCAAGGTTAAAGAAAAAGGATATACCTTAGTTCCACTAAAAGTTTACTTCAATGGTAGTCATGTAAAAATTGAAATTGGACTATGCAAAGGCAAACATACTTTTGACAAAAAAGACACTCTAAAAGAGCGTGATATCCAAAGAGATACACAAAGAGCAATTAAAAATTATTAATCATTGCCTTACATTATGGGGATGAAATGGCTTCGACAATTTGTTTGATGGATTTTTAAGCAAGTGGTAGGATTCGTCTACCTAAAAACGATAAACTAAATTTAATTGCAGATAACAATTCTGTTGTAGCTGTTGCTGCGTAAGTCAGTAACACCTACTGTCTTGGATTAATCTTTCTCGTGGATTTTTACAAGGCATAATTTTAGCGAGATACCATATGTCAACATGTTTGTTGTTGGCGTACTTGGGAAAATAACTACAAACTAGCCTATAATCTTTGGTTACATGAAGGAATATAGGCGAAAATTTACTATGTAACTAAACTTGTAGAAAGGAATTGGTCGGCATTTTGGACACGGGTTCGACTCCCGTCATCTCCACCATAATCTAAAAAAAGTTATTTTAAACATTTATATAACCATAATAATCGCCTGCCGTAACTATATAGCAGGCGATTCTTGTAACAAAGGAGAAAAATTATGACTAAATTTTTTAGACATTTACATATGGTGAACAAACATAGATTCACAGTATTTAAGTTATGTTGCAAATGTGGACTATTTTGGAGAGGATTAACACATGATTTATCTAAATATTCACCAACTGAATTTTGGGAAGGCGTCAAATATTATGATGGACACCACTCACCTATCTCAGATTGCAGAAAACAAAATGGTTATTCTTTAGCTTGGTTACATCACAAAGGACGCAATAAGCACCATTTTGAGTATTGGTACGACGAAGAAAATAAAACTCCAATATTAATTCCGTATCAATATGTGGTCGAATGCATTTGTGACAAAATTGCAGCAACTAAATGCTATCATGGAAAAGAGTTCCAACCAGCAATGGTCTTAGAACATTGGGAAAGAGCTGGTCAAAAAGCAGAAATGAATGATAAAATAAGATCTTTTTTAACCAAAGTATTTACTGATTTTGTAGAAAAAGGCGAAAAATTTGTATTAAACAAGAAATATTTGAAAACGACTTATGTAGCAATAACTACACAAGATTAAAATGAAACAAATATAGTAGATTTATGTTATTGTATGTGTTATTGATAGATTTTCTAGATTAATATGTGATTAATATAATCGGTTTAGATTGATGAAACTTCCTTAAATTCTAAAGTAGATATTACATTTCAGGAGATTTAAAAAAATGAAAAAAGTTTTAATAGTTGTAGATATGCAAAAAGGTTTTATAAAGTATGATAATTACAAATTATTAAGTAAAAATATTGACCAATATATCAACAACAGTAATTATGATGTAGTAATAATGACGAAGTTTGTCAACAAGTCAGGTTCAATGTATGAGAAAAAACTGGATTATAAAAATTTACAAAGCCAAGAATCGCAACAATTTTCAATTCACACACCAAAAAATGCTATAATCTTTGAAAAATATGGATATGGTTTAGAAAACAACGATCTTAACATTGTTAAAAATTTATCTGTCGATTCTGTTGATATTTGTGGATTACAAACAGATGCTTGTATATATGCTATATCTCTACAATTATGGGACAATGGCATTTATCCAAATATCCTCATTAATTATACAGCTACAGATCCTAAGAAAGAAAAATATGCAAAACAAATGTTAATTCACCAATTTGGAAAAGTCGATGAAAAAATGTAAATTATAATAAAAAATAAAGGAAATAAAATTTATGATTAGAATAGCAACAAAAGAAGATACAGCAAATGTCAATAATATAAGAAAACAAGTCAATGATCTACACGTACAGGGAGAACCAGAGATTTTCAAATCGGGTTTTGCACCTGAAATGGCAGAATATATTAATGAATTTGTTAATTCTAACACCAAGTACTTGATTATTAACGAAGATGACAATGGAACAATAAATGCTTATGCAATGGTTGAATTCATAGTTAGACCAGAGAACGTGTATAGATATGAATTAAAATATCTTGAAATACATGAATTTGGTGTTGACAAAACTTGTAGGCATCAAGGAATAGGTACAAAATTAATTAACTATATCAAAAATTTCGCCCTACAAAAAGGCTTTAATCATGTTGAGCTAGATGCTTGGGCGTTTAACGCAAAAGCCATCAACTTCTATAAAAAAATGGGTTTTGAAGATTATAGACACTACTTTAGATTATATTTATAATTATAGATAAATAATTTCATCACCTATTGACAAGCATATATCTAATGCT
>CAJOPQ010000143.1 GCA_905236445.1 uncultured Clostridia bacterium | reverse complement strand
TTGGAAGCCGATAAGCTCCCAAGCCTGATGTGAGAAGCCGTATGCGGGAAATCCGCACGTACGGTTTTGAGAGGAGTTAGTAACCTTAGACAGCGAAAGGAGTAAAGGCGAAAATTTACTTATGAAATCTGGTATATAGAAGATTAATAATTACTATATGTACAAGATACAGCAAAGAATCTTGTGTGCTGTAGTAGGAACAACAACATATTTCATCTGTTCATCAATTGGAATTCGTTATTATTTAACACTTTTTGTCAGATTGTTAATATGCCTGTTTATTCCGAATGTGTTCTTCTGTTTTGCTTATAAAAAAACGGAACAGTATAGATATGCAAAAAATGATACTTAAATAATAAACGTATATTTATGGAGAATGAATATGAATTTTAAAACAATCCAAAACATGACTTTTGATATATTTAATAGTCTAAATCAAATACCAAGAGAAGTGGATCTGATTGTTGGTGTTCCTAGGAGTGGAATGCTTGCAGCTTCAATTATTGCCTTGTATTTAAATCTTCCCCTTACAGATATAGATTCTTTTGTAAAAGGACAAATATATGAAGCTGGTGATACTAAACACAATGATAGTTGGATTTCAAGCGTAGATGAAGCTCGCAAAGTACTCGTTGTTGAAGACAGTATTAACACTGGAAGATCAATTAAAAAGGTTAGAACAAAGCTTACGAAAGAATTGTTGGAGAAATCAGTATTTTATGCTGTATATGTTACGAAGCAGGGGAAAGATTTTGTAGATATTTTTGTGAAAATATGTGAACAGCCAAGGATGTTTGAGTGGAACTGTTTTCATCATCAACGCGTCAATGAAGTATGCTTTGATATTGATGGTGTGCTTTGTAGAGATCCATCAAATGAAGAAAATGATGATGGCGAGAAATATCTAGAATTTATTTCGACAGTAGATCCTATTGTTATTCCAACATTTACAATTGGCTGTATCATTACATCGCGGCTTGAGAAATATAGAGAGGCAACAGACAAGTGGCTAAAAGAAAATGGCATAAAGTACAATAAGATGATCATGATGCAATATGCAACAAGAGAGGATAGACTAAGAGCGGGAAACCATGGTGTTTTCAAGGGCCAAGAGTATAAGAAACAACACAGAATGTCCCTATTTGTTGAAAGTAATGCAAAACAAGCCGAAGAGATTTCCAACATATCTGGAAAAGGAGTTTTTTGTACTGAAAATCACATGTATTACGAAGAAAACAAAGTAACAAAAGTAAAAAAAGAAACTAAGAAAGTGTTTAGCAAGTTAGTACCTGCAAATGTAAAAAAAATGATAAAGGGAATTATAAAGAGTTAACAGGAGATAAATAGTGTCTGAATCCAAAATGTCAATAAAACGGGCAACGTTAATAAATAGTGCTGCCAAATATTATAATGTTGTTTGTTCATTTGCTGTTAATATTATACTTTCAAGGATTCTTTCTCCAGCTGAATATGGTGTAGTAGCGATTGTTACTGTATTTATTACTTTTTTTTCTTTGTTTTCGGATCTTGGTTTCGGAGTAGCATACATTCAAAATAATGAACTTGATAATAATGATAAAAACAATTTGTTTACCTTCTTAATATATGTTGGAATACTATTGTTCTTATTGTTCTATGTATTTGCATATGGTATAGCATGGTTCTACGGAGATAACCTTTATATTAAGGTTTCACAGTTGCTTGGGGTTAATTTGTTTTTAACAGCAGTGAATGTGATACCTTATTCGGATCTTTTGAAACAACAACGCTTTATGACAGCTGGGATTGTTCAGGCTATAGGATCAACTATAGCTGCAGTTTGTGCTGTTGTGCTTGCCAAGCATGGACTTTCCTACTACTCAATCGTATTTCAATCTTTGACTAATACATTTATTCAATGTATCACGTTTATTTTTATTACAAGAACAAGATTTCTTGTTAAAGTAAATGTTAAAAGCATAAAAAAAGTACTTGGTTTTTCTTTAGGCCAAATTGGCTTTAATACAATTAATTAT
>CAJOPQ010000142.1 GCA_905236445.1 uncultured Clostridia bacterium | reverse complement strand
GAAGATGATTTGAATCATAATGGATATAATCTTACAGTTTTTGATGCAGTCGTGCCTAATCCAACTATATCTAATATTGAGGAGTGTTATCAATTATATATTGATAAAAATTGTGAAGCGATTGTAGCATTTGGCGGTGGATCTGTTATGGACTGTGCTAAGATTGTTGGCGCTAGGGTAGTAAAGCCAAAATTAAGCGTAAACAAAATGAAAGGCGTGCTTAAAATAAACAAGAAACTTCCTACATTAATTGCCGTACCAACAACAGCAGGCACAGGTAGCGAAGTAACGGTTGCTGCAGTTATAACTGATGAAACAACTCATTACAAGTATGCAATTAATGATTTTTGTCTTATTCCAGAATATGCAGTGCTTGATTACAAAACGACAATAGGGTTGCCTCCAATGCTCACAGCAACAACAGGTCTTGATGCTCTTACGCATGCAATTGAGGCATATATTGGAAGAAGCACAACGAAGTATACACGGGCAAAAGCATTAGAAGCTATAAAGCTAATATATGAGAATTTGTATCTTGCATACAAAGATGGCAACAATGCTGACGCTAGAAGAAATATGCTTCACGCAAGCTACCTTGCAGGTATTGCGTTTACAAGGTCATATGTGGGATATGTCCATGCAGTTGCTCACTCACTTGGTGGTCAATATGGCGTTGCGCATGGTCTAGCAAATGCAATTATTTTACCTTACTTTCTGGACGAATACAGACCTGTAATTGATAAAAAATTGGCAAATGTTTCTAGAATGTTGCAATTATCAGACGACAATGACGATAACAAAGTCGCAGCAGATAGATTTGTAAATTGGCTAAAAGAATTGAATAGCAAGATGAATATACCAACTAAGATCAAAGAGTTAAAAGAAGAAGATATCCCGTCACTTGCAAAAAGGGCAGACAAAGAAGCTAATCCATTGTATCCAGTGCCAAAGTTAATGAATGCACATCAACTGGAAAAAATGTATTATAAGTTGCTAGCAAAGTAACTGTATTATTTTAAAATTATAGAAAAGTGTCTTATATAGCTTGAAGTTGTATAAGACTTTTTTTTATTGATTCTTTATCCTAACAATACTTTTATTTATATAAGATATATGAAATAAAGAATTGCTAAAAAAAATTAAAAAATTTTATAAAATTTGTCATAAAACGGTTGACATTGGGCTACAATATTCATATAATATTGCTAGCACTTGAAAGTAGAGAGTGCTAACAAATTAAAAAACTAATTGCTAAGAAAGGTGATAAGTGAAAGAAAAAGAGATAGCAGAGTTCAAATTAAATGAGCGAAAAACACAGTTACTTCTTAATGCGGTAGAAAATTACATAGATAATGCTTCGCCAATAACTAGCGAGAGGGTGCAAAACAATATTTTCTCAACTTTGTCAAGTGCAACGCTTAGAAACGAATTGAATGCGTTGGAGGAAATGGGGTATTTGCGTCAGTTGTACACTAGTGGAGGCAGAGTACCAACGACTAAAGCGTATAGGTTCTATGTAGATACAATTTTGCAAAATGATGCAATTAATGTAGCCAATATTGCGAAAGTTGAAGAAAAGTTTAAGATCAGAACAACCAACTTGCAGGAATTGTTGGATACATTGGCGCAAAGGGTTAGTGAGGTTATAGAATATCCTACATTTGTGCAACTATCTAATTACAAATCTCTTACAATTGAGGCGGTCAATGTTATACCAATTATAACTGGTGAGGCATTGATGTTGATCAAAACCAATGCAGGAATTATTAACAACACGATTCCACTAAAGAAAGAAATATCTGAGGAAAATTGCAAAGATGCATCTAAATTCCTTACTACGCGTTTGGCAAACAAGAAGATAAATGAAGTGATAGATAACTATGCTGACTACAGGCAGATGTTTAAGCAAGAATTATCATATTTTCAAGAATTGTTTTTCAGTCTAACGGAAGTACTAAAAGACTTTGCAAAAAACAAAACAAGTGCTTACAAGAGTGGCAATACAAGTAAGCTTCTTAACGGTCCAGAATACAAAGACATAGACTCGGCAAAGAAATTCTTAAATACCATAGAAAACAAAGATGAAATAATAAAGATTATGGATAATATTGAGAGTGCTGATAATAGTGAGGTTGTGTTCTCAATAGGTGATGAGAACAATAGTGAAGAATTTAACGAGTACAGCATTATAAAAGCCAACTATAGTTTGTCAGATGGAATAGTGGCTAGTATTGGTGTGGTTGGACCAGAGCGAATGGATTATGCAAGGATTGCTTCGGTATTAAAATTTATAACCGATGAGATTAATGAAGACTCTAAGAAGGGAGAGTAGCGAATGAAAGAAAAGAATGAAGAAAAAGATAAAGTAGAAGAAAAAGATAAAGAAAACGGTAAAATTGACACAGTTGATACAGAGCAGTCACAAGAAGTTGTTATTGAAGAAGATAAAGCATCTGAATACTTGGAGTTAGCACAAAGAATCAAGGCAGAGTTCGAAAATTATAAGAAACGAAATGCAGATTTATCGACTACCAGTTACAATAATGGAGTTGCAAGTGCTGTTACGAAAATCTTGCCTGTAATTGATAGTTTCAATCAAGCAAGAAGTAATATAACAGATGCGGCTGTGTTAAGTGGTGTTGACTTGATATATAATCAATTAATGTCAGCTCTAGAAGAATTGAATGTAGAAAAAATTGATTGTTTAGGCAAAATTTTTGATCCAAATTATCATAATGCAGTCCTAGTAGGGAAAGATGAGGCGTATCCTAATGAAACAATCTTAGAGGAATATCAAGCAGGGTTTACATTATCAGGCAAAGTCATAAGACATTCGACTGTAAAAGTTAATAAATTAGACTAGCAATGTAGTGGTAGTAATGAAAAAAGGAAAATTAAAATTTTAAAAAATAAGGAGTATTAAATTATGAGTAAAATTATAGGAATTGACTTAGGTACAACAAATAGTTGTGTAGCAGTAATGGAAGGAGGAGAGGCCGTTGTTATCCCTAATGCTGAAGGAGATAGAACAACACCTAGTGTAGTAGGATTTAACAAAGATGGTGAAAGATTAGTAGGTCAAGTTGCTAAGCGTCAAGCTGTTGCAAATCCAGAAAAGACTATTATCTCTATTAAGAGAGATATGGGTACAACTAAGAAAGTTACAATCGATGGCAAAGCCTACACTCCACAAGAAATTTCTGCTATGATCTTAACAAAGTTAAAAAATGATGCAGAAGCATATTTGGGAGAAAAAGTTAGTCAAGCAGTTATAACTGTTCCTGCTTACTTCTCTGATAGCCAAAGACAAGCAACTAAAGATGCAGGTAAGATTGCAGGTCTAGAAGTTCTTAGAATAATTAACGAACCTACAGCAGCATCTTTGGCATATGGACTAGACAAAGCTGAAAATAAAAATCAAAAGATACTTGTATATGATCTAGGTGGTGGTACATTCGATGTTTCATTGCTTGAAATAGGTGATGGCGTATTTGAAGTACTTGCAACTGCTGGTGATAACTTGCTAGGTGGCGATGATTTCGATAACGAGATTATTAAATTATTGCTAGAAGACTTCAAGAGCAAAAATGGTATCGATCTATCTGGCGACAAACTTGCAATGCAGAGATTGAAAGAAGCTGCAGAGAAGGCAAAAATTGATCTATCTGCAACAACTAAGACTACAATTAACTTACCATTTATTACTGCAGATGCAACTGGCCCAAAGCACTTAGAATATGATCTAACTCGTGCTAAATTTGATTCTATAACAGAATATCTAGTAGAGAAAACTATTAAAAAGATGCAGACAGTATTGAAAGATGCAAAACTTTCTTATTCTAACATTGACAAAGTTCTTCTTGTTGGTGGATCTACTAGAATTCCAGCAGTAGTTGCTGCAGTTAAGAAAGAGACTGGCAAAGAGCCATTTAAGGGTATTAATCCAGATGAATGTGTAGCATTGGGTGCTGCTATTCAAGGTGGTGTACTTGCTGGTGATGTAAAAGATGTACTTTTGCTAGATGTAACTCCACTTTCTCTAGGAATTGAGACATTGGGTGGTGTATTTACTAAATTAATCGAGAGAAATACAACTATTCCTACTAAGAAGAGTCAAGTATTCTCTACAGCTGTTGATAATCAACCAGGTGTTGATATTCATGTTTTGCAAGGTGAGAGAGAGTTTGCAGCAGACAACAAAACTCTTGGAAGATTCCAATTAAATGATATTCCACCAGCACCAAGAGGCGTACCACAAATCGAAGTTACATTCGATATTGATGCTAATGGTATTGTATCAGTAAGCGCTAAAGACCTAGGTACTAATAAAGCTCAAAGTATTACTATTACAGCTTCTTCTAATCTTAACGAGGCAGATATCGACAAGGCAGTTAAAGAGGCAGAAGCACATGCAGAAGAAGATAAGAAGAGAAAAGAATTAGTACAAACTAGAAATGACGCAGATAATCTAGTATTTGCAATTGAAAAGATGTTGAAAGATAATGGTGACAAGATTTCTGCAGAGGACAAAGAAAAACTAGAAAAGGCAATAGAGAAAGCTAAGGAAGACTTCAAGTCAGATGATGTTGAAGTTATTAGACAGGCAATTGATACTCTTAGCAAAGAAAATGAGCCTATTATAACTAAGCTATATCAACAAGCTGCAGCAGCTGCAAGTACAGCTGAGAATGCAGATGGCAATACAGAGACTGTTAATCCAGACGATGTAATTGTTGAAGATCCAAAAAATTAATTAAATAATACAACTTTTGCTTAAGCATGACACATTTGTCGTGCTTAAGCATATGGTTTTTTTAAAATAATTCTATATTATAAAAGGAAAAGTAATGGCAGCAAATAAGAATTATTATGAGACATTGGGTGTAGATAAGAACGCAACTGACGACGAAATTAAGTCGGCATATAGGAAAATGGCAAAAAAATATCATCCAGATATTAACAAAGATGCCGATGCACCTGAGAAATTTAAAGAAGTGAATGAGGCTTATGAAGTTTTGTCTGACAAGACCAAGAGAAGTAATTATGACCAATATGGCGATCCAAATGGCGCTAACTTCTTTGGTGGTGGAGCTGGTGGAAGTGGATTTAGTGGATTCAGTTCTTCAGGCAATTTTAGCGAATTCAACTTCGATGATATATTTAATATGTTTGGTAGTGGGTTTGGTTCTAGATCTTCATCTGGATCAGCTACTGCAATCAAAGGTCAAGATGTTCAAGTGCAAATAACACTTACATTCAAAGAGGCAGCACTTGGTTGCAAGAAAGATATCAATATCACAAGAGTCGATACTTGTTCTGCATGTAAAGGAACTGGCGCTAAAGGTGGCACGGAATACACAACATGTAATACTTGTAAGGGTAGTGGTGTTGTGTCTTATACCGAGACTACTTTGTTTGGCCGTATGGTTAGACAAGGAATATGTAAGGACTGTAATGGTACTGGCAAAACTATTAGAGTTAAATGTACAGAGTGTGGTGGAAGTGGCTCTAAGAAAGTCAACAAAACTGTTTCTATAAATATTCCTGCTGGTATAGAAAATCATCAGGTAATAACAGTTAGAGGCGCTGGTAATGCTGGTGCTAGAGGTGGAGCTAATGGTGACTTGCACATCATTGTTAATGTCAAAGAGCAGAAATTGTTCGAGAGAGATGGATATGACATCAAAGTAAAAGTTTATATTCCATTCTATATGTTGCTTAAAGGTTGCAATCTAGAGATACCTCTAGTTGATGGCACTACTACTCTTAAAGTTCCAGAGCTGACTCAATCCAATACAACATTCAAGTTGAATGGTAAAGGAATTAAACATCTTAATCGTAGTGCTTATGGCAATCTATATATTACTGTCATTGCCGAGAGTCCAAAGTCTATGAGTAGAGAGGAAAAGAAGAAGTTAGATGAATTAATTGCTAGTATGAGCGATAATAATTTCACTAGATACAAAGCATATCTTAAAGATGTAGATAACTTATAATACAAAGAGAATCTTTACGAAGAAATTTTCGTGAAGATTTTTTTATTTTGTACATAGAATATAATTCTTTGCAAAAACTATTTGTATGAATTGGTTTATTATAACACTGGCAGTTGTAAGTTTTATTTTTATAATAGGTATTGTTATAGATGTTAATGTTCAATTTGATGTTACTTCTAATAACGGAAACTTAACAATCAAAGTGTTCAAATTGCCTATAATAAATGTTCAATTAAAGATAGAGGGTAATGCACTTAATTTCACTAAAAAAAAGAAAAAGAAGGAACCATTTAAGTTTGCTTTCACAAAGAAAAATTTGGAGTTTGTTGATATATTAAAGAAAAATATTTCTCATAGAATCTATCTAGATTATATGGATGTAACAACTTTTGTCATATTAGACAATCCAGCACACGCTAGTCTTGCTAGTGCAATACTTATAGTTCTTTCTAACGCAATCAAATTTAGAATTAAAGAAGTTCAACCTCAGGCAGATATAACTACCAATTGTCTAACAGGCTATAATAACAAAGAAGTCGTTTTGTTGCTTGACCTAAGATTAGTCATAAGTTTTATGGATTTTGTATGGGCATTAATATTTAGTATTTTTGAAAAAAGAGTGGTATATGGAAAACAATATAGAAAATTTAATTAGCAGTACAATCAATAACTTGAAAGAAGTTCTAGATATTGATACGGTAATTGGCAGACCAATTAAGATAAGTGACATAGTCACAATTGTTCCAATTTGCAAAATGATAATGGGGCTAATAAGTGGTGGAAGCGATAGTGGCAGAGATAAAACAAAACGAGCAAAGGTAGAAAACTATGCAGGGGGTAGTGGTACAGGAATAACTTATACACCTATAGGAGTGCTATATGTTGTAGCAGATAAGGTGGGGTATATCCCTCTTGGTGAGAATATTCCATACTATGATATAGTTAATTCGCTTGAGAATGTGATTACAAAAGTATTAGATAAAATGGAGAAAAATAATGGCAAAAACGATAAAAAGTAAAATATTAATCATGTTTATGTTGCTGACAGCTGTTCTTATGTTATTGTCAAAAACATCAATGGTAGTGTCAGCAAATACTGATATACCAAGTCCAGCTAAGGCTATGTGTGTAATAGACGGCAATACTGATACTGTGCTATATTCTAAGAAT
>CAJOPQ010000141.1 GCA_905236445.1 uncultured Clostridia bacterium | reverse complement strand
CGGAATAATAAAATTCGATGATATAAAACCTTTTTATGAAATGTGTTTTGTTGTTAAAACAAAAGCAAGTATCACTAATACCGATATAGAAAATAAAATAGGTTCTAAGTACAAAATAACAAAATTAGGTTCAAAAGATTTAGGATATAATCTTACAATAAACGATGATAAGTATCTTGTTGAAGGATTACCATTGATAAATGACGATACCATACAAGCTTTTATTGATTTGTTAGATGTTGATAATGAAAATTTGAGAATAGAACATGTTTTTGCTATTGATGATGCCAGAGTAAAAGAAGAACAAGGTACAATTTTTGTTTCTACAGGTTTTGTTCAACCAAAACAAGAGTTTCCGTTAATGTCATTAGGTAACAATGTTGAAGCTTTGGTTAGACATGCCATGATACATCATCAAACAATTGTAGGCAGAATACTTAAAACTACGGAAGAACTTGCACACGGATACGAGGAGGCTTCTAAAGATGAAGAAGGTATAAGCTCTTTATTGGAAGAATATCCTGTATTAATGACACAAATATTGTTAGGATTATATTCTAAAGAAAGTTATGATGAAACAAAAACACCTTTATCTCAACAAACGCCATATCTTTCACAAGAAGATGTGGATTTATTGAAAGATGAAGTAAAATCTCCGAAATTAGATGCAAGTGAAGTTTCTAAATTAAAACAAACTTTACCGCAAATATTTGAAGGAGATAGTTTAATATCTACAAATATTTCTGATGTGAAAATTGTTGTATCCAGATCATTAGATTTGGTAGAAGATGAAAATATTTATTCTTTTGCTACTTTGTCTGTAGATGAAAATGGTGTTGTTACATTGTATATAAGTGAAGCTCTCTTAAGAGAATTAGACAAATTGCCGACTGCCACAAAACAAAGATATCTTAAAATTTTAGCTGTTCACGAAATAGTTGAATACCTTGCATTATCCGTAAATCCGGATATTGATTACAATGTTGTTCATGAAGCGTTCAATAAACTGGATTCACAAGAAAATTTAATGGATTTTATTCATAGAATAATTCCGGAAGTATTAAGAACAAAACAAGCTTTGTATGAAGAAGTGGATTCTATACTTAATGTTTCTGAACTTTTTAAAGCAGAACCAAATACAACGATTGCATTTCTACTCGGTAACAGAATGATATCTTCTTTTACAGATACGTTTAATTTATATAAAAACGGAATTGTAGGTAAAATATTTATTTCCGGTAACAGAAGAGGAACAGTAGATATTATTTCTAAAATAAGAAAAGAAAATAAATATATGGCAAATATAAGAAAAACAATAACAAGACTTGAAGATGTTCATACGGTTGAAGATTTGTTGGCAATGACAGATGAAGCTTTCAATAAATTACTTGCAGAAGATAAAGTTTTTGAGAAAACCGGTAAAGCATCAGATCTTTATATGGATAGAATAAACAGAAACAGACCTGTTTCGGAATCTTACATTATAAGATGGGTAATTCTTCAAGATGCAAAACAAGCCGGAATGAATGAACAGGAAATTGCCGAACTTGATAGTAATATCATATTGGAAACAGAAGCATTTAATACACCTCAAAATATTACAAATCTTTTTGAGCACAGTGATTTTGTAGATTATATTTCCAGCAGAAAAGATATAAATATTATTCTTATACAAACACCTTTTTCTCAATGCAGAGCTCTTGCAACATTAAATAAATAATTAAAAGAAAATGAAGATAAAGGCCCTTTAAGAGATAAAAATTTTCATATAAAAAATATAAATTTTGGTGTAAATTCTGAATATTATCATTATAGTAATATTTATGCTTTAAATATGTCTTTAGGTGAATGGGCAAGATTAATAGCATATTCATTAAAAGGTGATATTGTGCCTCTTATGAATGGAATAAACGGATTACAAGCCCTTCCTTTAGAAGCTTTAAAAGATATAAATACATTGATACCTCTTCTTAATGCTGAAGATAAAGCTGCTTTAGTAAAACTTTATACGGATGCAGCAAAACAAGATGATAATTTTAAATCTTTAGATTCATTGTTAAAAGTTTTAGAACAACAAGTAGGAAGAGGTAACAGGTATGATTTAATAGCATCTTTCCTTACATTCTTGTATACAGATACTACAGAAGAAAGACAACTCGAAGATTGGAGTACAAAAGAAATCAGAGCTG
>CAJOPQ010000140.1 GCA_905236445.1 uncultured Clostridia bacterium | reverse complement strand
TACGGAAAATTACAACATAATAATAGAACAAAACCACCAAAAAGTCAGCCCCAAACAAAGAAAATTATAAAACTTATATAAAGTTTTCAAAAAATGATACAAAACAAATCAATATGTGCTATACTATTAATGGGAGATGGTAAAAAATGATATTAGAAGAATTTGACAAAAATAGAATAGCAGTTTTTAATCCAGATACTTATTCAAAGAAATTAGATGATTGTCCTGAACTTTGTGTATCTTTTTTTTCAAAATCATTAATAAATGAAGTAGCTAGATTATTCAATCCAGAAATTATAGGTTATGTTGAAAACGCTACTGCAAAATTCCCAGTTTATCGAGTTAATTATAATGGTACACAAATAGCAGTTTATCAATCACCAGTTGGTGCACCTGCTTGTATTGCAAATTTTGAAGAAGTGATAGAAATGGGAATTAAGAAAATCCTACTTGTGGGTTGCTGTGGATGTTTAGATGAAAAAATAGATGATTATTCCATTATTTTACCAACAGCCGCAATTCGTGATGAAGGGACTAGTTATCATTATGCTCCTGCAAAAGATGAAGTTAAATTGCAAACGAACGTATTAAGAAAAATTGAGAATAGATTAAAGGAGTTAAAAATTCATTACCATAAAGGGAAAACTTGGACTACAGACGCGATTTATAGAGAGACTCCAGCAAAAGTTTTAAGAAGAAAAGAACAAGGAGCAATAACAGTTGATATGGAATGCTCTGCAATGGCAGTTGTTGCAAAATATCGAAATGTAGATTTTGGTCAAATGTTTTATGCGGCAGACAGTTTAGCAACAGAAACTTACCAGCCAAGAAGCATTAACGATCACGATGTTTCTAAAAAAGGAAAAGTTATACCTATTGCTTTTGAATGTGCATTAACATTGAAATAATAAATAATTTTTACTCTGATTATAGTAAGCAGGATAAGGAATAGAAACAAAATTAGAAAATTGTCATCAAAAACCTTATAAATAAAGGGTTTTAGCCGACTCACCCCTAGCATAGGGGTGTTTAGATTTTGTTTCATTTCCCATGCTTAGACCAACTGGATGCCCGGTTGTCTTTTTTTTGTCAATAGTATAGTTTACATGGTTCGGATTTGTTATCGTTTGTCGCACCAAAAACGAGTTTATCTCGTTTTTTTTGTGCTCATAAGACCGTCAACCAAAGATAACAATGTTCTGTTATCTTTAATTATAATTTTACCGAGCAAATTTTTGTATTTTTCAATAAAATAAGTCGTGATAAAACATCATGGAAGATTGTAATGATTCGAAAATATTTTATATCGAAATAAATTACAAAAACAATTGAAATTGATTTGTTGCTATGATATAATACACGTGATTTGAAAAAATACGACGGAGAAAATATGGATTACGAAGTTGAATTTGAAGAGCTTGCTAATAAAGAAAAAGATAGTTACGATATTATAGATGTTAGAGATGAGGATTCTTTCTTGTACGGACACATACCGGGAGCAATCAATATACCAGAAGATGATATATATGAATGGTCCAAAAATTATCCAAAAGAAAAAACAATGTATGTTTGTTGCAAACTTGGTAAAACAAGCATAGATGTAGTAAAGACTTTGAGAGAACAGGGGATACAAGCATATAGTCTAAAAGGAGGGTACTTTGCTTGGTTGCAGAATCACGTTTCTGATACTTATGATGATGCTAAAGCAAAAGATGTAGAGCAGAGTATAAAAAAAAAGTTTAGAAGACTTATTTTTGCTAAGTTTTGCAAAGCAATTAATGATTATGACCTAATTCAACCAAATGATAAAATTGCTGTATGTATATCTGGTGGAAAAGATTCTATGCTAATGGCAAAGTTATTTCAAGAGTTGAAATTGCATAACAAAATTCCTTTTGAATTAGTTTTTATGGTTATGGATCCCGGATACAGCAAAGAAAATAGGGAGATTATAGAGAATAACGCTAAGATGCTTGGCATTCCTATAACAGTATTTGAGACTGACATATTTGATAGTGTATTCAACATAGAAAAATCACCTTGTTATATATGTGCAAGAATGAGACGTGGACATCTATATAAGCATGCGCAAGAATTGGGTTGCAACAAGATCGCTCTTGGTCATCATTATGATGATGTTATAGAAACGATAGTTATGGGAATGTTGTATGGCTCACAAATTCAGACAATGATGCCAAAACTTCACAGCACAAATTTCGAAGGAATGGAATTAATACGACCTATGTATCTAATTAGAGAGAAGGATATTAAGCGTTGGCGAGATTATAACGATCTGCATTTCATACAATGTGCATGCAAGTTCACAGACACTTGTTCTGGAGAAGGCTGCAGTCTGGACAACACGGGATCTAAAAGGAAAAAAGTAAAGCAATTGATTGCTAGTCTTAGCGAGGAAGATCCTCAGATTGAAGGTAATATATTCAAAAGTGTTGAGAATGTTAACCTTTCTACTGTTATTGCGTACAAAGACCAAAATGGAGTTAGACATAATTTCAAAGACAATTATTAATTTATATTGAAGACGCTCTAGGTGTGAAGAGCGTTTTTCTATGTCAACAAAAAAATGGGTATTTACATAATAAATAGATATAATCAAAGGAGTGTGAAAAATGGAAAAAAGAAGAATTGATTTAAGACCTTTTATTAAACCAATGAATATTGTCGACAAGTCGCAACATATGATGATGTAACTAGAGATTTGTCGCAAGGAATCAAGGGAGACATTATGGATGCAACAAGCAATCTTGATATTATGGAACATGATATACAGAATGAAATGTAAATAAAAGAGCCACATTGAGATAATGTGGCTCTTTTGGTAATTATGACTCTATATTGAGTTTCTTTAATTTTTCTTGCATCTCGTCGGCAAACATTGCCCTTAATCTTTCTGTTAAATATTTGTCTGTAACAGAATTTAGAACTGGTTTGCCGTCAACAAGTTTTTCTGTGCAGAAAGAGTAGTACAATTTTTCTTTCTCGGCACAAACTAGATAAGCGTATTCTGTTCCTTTGAACTCTAGAATGCTTGCTACAATATATGTACGATTGTCTGATAGTTTTAAAAATGTATTTTCTTTAATTTCCATAGAACTTACTCCCTTACTGCATATTGTACAATCTATTTTAATTGTTTGTCAAGACATTTGATTTTAATTTTAAATTATAAGATTATATCCTTGTTGGCAAAAATTAAATATATGTATATTATTTTGGTTAATTAAATTTTTATGCTACACTAATATATAATAAACTAGTTTGTAGGGGAAATATGTTTAACGGGTTTAATGTTACTGAAGCAGTTGAACTTGCATTGCAGAAAGCTGGAGCAATTGCACTTAATTTCAATAGTTATGAAATAGGCACGGAACATTTGTTATATGGAATTGTATCCATATCTAACACGAATGCTAGTAATATTCTGCAATCATACAATGTAACTACTGCGAAATTGGAAAAATACTTTGCTAAGACTTCTCCGAAACGAAACAAAACTATTGTAGATACGACTATCGAACTGGCTAACAAAACTAAAGAAGTTTTTCTTATTGCAAATCAATTTAGTGCACAACTTGGAAAGAAATTTATTACATTAGAGGATTTACTAGTCTCTATGTTATCATGTGATGATTGTTATGCTGTAAGTATCTTAAAAAAGAATTTCAAAGTAAATATTAGTGAGATAAGAAATAACTTGCTTCAATTAATTAAGTCAGACTATTTAACAAACACAAGTAATGTTGAGCAAGAACAGGAAGACAACGATATCTTTTCTCAGCCTGCATATTGCGACAGCGACGATAGGATAAGCGAAAGTTCATTTGAATCAAACACATCTTATCAAAGTGACAATCTGCCAGAAGGATTAAAAGAACTTGGAACTGATCTTACTGCAAAAGCAAGAATGGGCAAAATTGATGAAATAATAGGTCGTAGTGATGAGATATCGAGGGTGATTGAAATACTTTGCCGAAAGACAAAGAACAACCCAGTATTAGTGGGCGAGCCCGGTGTAGGAAAGAGTGCCATTATTGATGGTCTAGCAAGAGCCATTGTACAGGGTAATGTACCTAATTTCTTAAAAGATAAAATTATATTCTCTCTAGATTTGGGACATTTGCTGGCAGGCACAAAGTACAGAGGTGCGTTAGAAGAGAAATTAAAAAGTCTGATAGATATAGTAACAAATAACAAAAATATAATAGTATTTATAGATGAAATTCATACGATTATGCAAGTTGGTGCAGACAAAGGAGAAATAAATCCTGCCGATATGTTAAAGCCATATTTAGCTAGGGGTGAATTCCAGACTATTGGTGCAACAACTAATGAAGAGTATCAAAAGTACATTGCAGCTGATAAGGCGATGGAAAGGCGTTTTCAGCCAGTACAAGTAGATCCACCAAGCATAGATGATGCAATTAAAATACTACAAGGTCTCAAAAACGGTTTTGAGAATTTCCATAATGTCGAGATTACTGATGAAGCAATTGTAAGTGCTGTTAAATTATCTGATCGTTATATTACAGACAGAAACCTGCCAGATAAGGCGATTGACTTAATAGACGAGGCAAGTAGTAGGGCAAAGATTAATAACGCAAAAAAACCACAGAATGTGGCCGAAATTGAAAGAAAAATTGAGTCGGTTGAGTCAATGAAAAGAAATGCTTTAGTTGAAGAGAATTATTCACTTGCCAACGAATTGCGTGTTGAGATAATGCAACTTAACAAAGAAAAAGAGAAACTTATAGCAAGAATAGAAAGTAGCGACAATGATAATGTATTGGTCATTACAGAGAATGATATAAGGGCAATTATAAGTGATTGGACGGGCATTCCTGTAAACAAACTAAATGAGGAAGAAAAAGACAAGCTGCTTAACTTAGAAAATGTGCTTCATAAACGAGTAATAGGACAAGATGAGGCCATCACTGCTGTCTGTAAAGCAATAAGACGTGCTAGAGTTGGATTAAAAGATAGCAATCGACCTATTGGAAGTTTTGCATTTTTAGGTCAAACTGGTGTCGGCAAAACAGAATTATGCAAAGCACTTGCAGAAGCGTTGTTTGACAGCGAAGATGCATTCATTCGTATAGACATGAGTGAGTATATGGAAAAGCATAGTGTAAGCAAATTAATAGGCTCTCCTCCCGGCTATATTGGCTTTGATGATGGGGGACAGTTGACAGAGGCTGTTAGACGCAAACCATACTCGGTTGTCTTGTTCGATGAGATAGAAAAAGCCCATCCAGATGTATATAACTTGCTATTGCAAGTCTTAGATGATGGTAGGTTGACTGATAGTAAGGGTAGATTGGTTAATTTCAAAAATACAATTATAATATTTACAAGTAATGTTGGAGTGGATAAATTACCGAAAAATAATAGATTGTATGACAATGCTATGAATTATGATGTTATCAAAAATACGCTTCTAACTTCTTTTAGACAAAGATTTAAGCCAGAATTTGTTAATAGAATAGACGTTGTTACGATTTTTCATCCTCTAACTATTCAGGATTTGTCCCAAATTGCTAAAATCTTTATTAGTAATCTTAATAAGCGACTCAAAGAGAAGGGTAACAGTTTGCGAATAACTGAAAATGCACTAAAATATCTAATAGAGCAGGGATATAATCCCGAGTATGGTGCAAGACCACTTCGTAGGCTTATTGAACAACAAATAGAAGATAGGATTGTCGAAGAGATTCTTAATGGCAATATTAATAAAGGTGATATTGTTAGAATTGCTTTTAAAAATAATGAATTAGTCTTCGGTGTAGAGAATAAATAAAAAAACACTACAAATATTTTGTGTTAAATTAAGTATTTGATATAATATAAATGTAATATGCTTGTAGGAGGTATGTAACATGCAAATTAATTACGTTTCAAAAAATTATAAGATTTCTGATAGATTCAAAGAAATTATAGAGAAAAAATTGGTAAAATTAGAAAAATATTTTAACAAAAACTTTGATGTTAAAGTTAATTGTATAGAACAAGGCGATAGGCAAAAGCTGGAAGTTTCTGTTAATGCCGACGGAATGTTCTTTAGAAGTGAAGTAGAGGGAGATAATATGTTTAATAATATTGACCTTGCTTTGCCAAAAGTTGAAAGACAAATTGTAAAACTTTGCAATAAGACAAAATCTAGAAATATCAAAGAGATTGAGAGTTCGTTAGAATTCCTAGATGAGATGCCAAAGTTTGATCCATATAAAGTTGTTAAAACAAAGCGATTCGAATTGGATCCTATGACTCTTGAAGATGCTCAGTTCAATATGGACATGTTAGGTCATTCTTTCTTCGTATTTCTTAATGCTAAGACTGGAGAAGTTAATATTCTATACAGAAGATCAGACGGCGATCTTGGCCTTATTGAATTGGATTATTAATCACAAAAAAGGAATTGTTTGTTTCAATTCCTTTTTTTATTTATAAGTTTAGTGTATAATATCTACAATATTTTAATTGGAAGGTTAGTATGTTAAAGGTAAATAATTTAACTTTTGCTTATACAAAAGAATATAACACTTTGCAGAATATTAGTTTTGAATTGCCAGATAAGACTACAATGTTTATATATGGCAAGCAAGAAAGTGGTAGGAGTAGTCTACTAAGAATATTACTTGGTATAGAAGATTCATTCAAAGGTGAAGTTCTGTATGATAATATGCCTGTGAAAAAAGATTTGTTCTTTGCTGATATTGCAGTAGGTTTTATCCCTGAGAGAATGGCTTGCATTGAGAACAAAAGCGTGTATTATAACTTGGAATATGTGCTAAAATTTAGAAAAGTCAACAAATCTATTAGAGAGGTTAAAGTTAATAATGCAATTAGAGAATATGGATTAGAGGTATATAAGGATACTAGACTAAGAGATCTAGGCAAATTAGAAAGAATTAAAGTCGCTTTAGCAAGATTGTCTCTGCGTGATTTACAATATATATTAGTTGACGATATTTTCAAAGATTTGGCAGATACCGATTTAAAATATATGGTTGACGAAATTAAGAAGTTAATTAAGAGTAATGATGCGGCAGCTATAATTGTTAGTGACAACCTCGATATTTTGAAGTATTTTAAATTTAATCAAAAGTTCAAATTGGAATATGGCTCTTTAGAAAATATGGAAAATTAGAAGGAAAGTGCAATGTGTAAACGTTTCTTTGTTGATGAATCGATACAAGGTCAATGTGTGAATATTACCGGAGAAGAGAATAATCACCTTGTAAATGTATTACGAATGAAAGTTGGAGATAAAATCATTGTTAATTGTGGTGATGAATATGATTATATTTGCACAATTACAGAAATGGAAAAGCGGTTGACAAGGTGTACAATTAATGATAAAGTTATTAATGCATTTAATCCAACAAAACAAATAGATGTGTTTCAATCGTTAATCAAAAACGACAAAATGGCTATTGTAACACAGAAATTAAACGAAATTGGTGTATCAAATTTGAAATTGTTTGAAACAAAATTTCAAACAGTAAAGCCAAGCGAAAACAAACAAGATAAATTACAAAAAATTAGCAACCAGAGTGCAAAACAGTGCAAACGCAGTATACCAATGCAAGTGTCTTCCATTCTAACATTTAATGAAATGTTAGTGCAACTTAATGAATATGATATTATTTTGTTTGCCAACGAGTGTGAGAAAACTGTTGTATTACAAGAAGTCTTGGATAAATTACAAAGTGTAAGTTCAGTTGCTATAATAATAGGCTCGGAAGGTGGATTTAGTGCCGAAGAGATAGATGCAATAATGAACAATAGTAGGGTGGAAAGTGTTAGTCTTGGGTCTAGGATATTAAGGGCTGAGACTGCTAGTATTGTTCTTAGTGGTTTTGTATCGTTATACATGAATAATTAAAAAGGACAAAATATGATAAAGAAAGTAAGTATAATTACTTTGGGTTGTAAAGTTAATAAATACGAAAGCGATTGTATTGCAAGAATGCTAAATGATAT
>CAJOPQ010000139.1 GCA_905236445.1 uncultured Clostridia bacterium | reverse complement strand
GTAGCTCGTCAGAATGTTCGTGATGATCATCTGCTTGTAATGCCTTAATCTCTGCTTTGTTATGTATCCTACCCACAACAAAATTAATTACATAGCCCAGTATTACTGCATATACGAATTTGATTGCAATTAGAAGCAACACATATAGCCATGTACTCGAAGTATAATTACCACTAAGCAGAATTGGCAATGCCTCATCAGATGTAGCAACATATACTGCAATTAATGTACCAACTGCAATTTTTTTCTCTGAATACAGGTCCGTTGCAACAACAGAAAAACCACACTGTGGGATAATCCCTACAGAGCCAGCAATTAATGGCGAATATTTATTATTAAGAAATGATTTTTTCTTCCAGCCATTAGCACATTTATTCTCAATCACTTCAATAAATACATAGACCAAAAAAAGTATTGGCAATATCTTAACAGTATCTAGAAGCGAGTCTAATAAAACATCTAAAATCTGCTCAAACATAATTTCTCCTCAAGAAGTTTACCTAAAAATTTCTTATTGTCACTTTTAATATTATCTAGTATATTAACTAAATCTTGCCTATCTAATAAGATAACTTTTAATTTATCTGCCATATCAATAGCTTGCTTAGTATATTTCGAATTCGTTATTACAACTGCAAAATCACAAGAATAATAATTCTTGGCAGTATTAGCCTGCTGAACGGCAGAAGGACCTACATTATGATTATAATACAATTTTGCCTGAATGCAATACCTAATTTTTTTATAAGTCGCAAAGACATCAACACCATAATCGCCAGTTTTGTTAGTTAGTGTAGTTTTGAAATCAAAAAAACTGAATAAATAAGCAACAATCTCTTCAAATTCGTAGCCGGAAATACCGTCTATATCGTTAATCGATATGGTACTTAAATATTTATATATATGCCTAAAAGAAGCCCGTTTATGCAAATATAGAACAATTCCGACAAGAATTGTTATGGGGGAAAATATTATTGCTAGAATAATGATTAAGAATTTTTTCATATGCGATATTATATCAAAAAAAACAGTTAATGCAAAAAAATAAAAGTAGGAAAATATTTTCCTACTTTTATTTTGTTTTGTCACTTTTTACACTTATAATCTTCTTAATCTTGGTTGAGACTTTTTTGTTTTTTGTCTCTTGCTCATGTTTTAAATCTTCTTCTTGTTTGACTCGTTTGTCATGTTTTTGTTGGTTAATTTTCTCTTCAATCGCAATTTCTTCTTGAACAAGTTCGTCATCAAGATCAATTGGCTTAGGAGCATTATTGTCATCTTTGATATGAACATCTAATTGGTTATATGGGATACTAATTCCATTCTTATCGAACGCTAACTTAACTTGTTCTAGAAGATCAAATTTTACTTCCCAATAATCGCTAGACTTAACCCATACACGACAGACAATGTCTATAGAAGAAGTATTATGAGCAACAATCCTTATAGTTGGCTCTTTATCCTTAAGCACTAATTCATGATTTTCAATAACTTTTGTTATAATTCTCTTTGCCTTTCTGAAATCATTCTCGTAAGCAATAGAAAATGTTATATCTACCCTTCTTATTTTCTTTATAGAATAGTTTGTTATAGTGCAACTACTAACTTTGCTATTAGGCACAACTATAACTTTGTTGTCTGGAGTAACTAATGTCGTATAAAATAAATCTATTTTGTCAACAGTACCGTTAACACCCTCGTATTCTACATAATCGCCTAATTTGAATGGTCGCATAATAAGAATAATTATTCCACCAGCAAGGTTGGATAATGAGCCTTGCAATGCAAGACCAATAGTAACACCAATTGATGTAATAAGTGCAACAATACTGCTCATCTCTAAACCTAGATAACCAATTATTGCAATAATTACCAATAGTTTTAAAGCTCTCCTAGAAAAAGTTATAGTGACTTCTTTGACTGTTCTATCTATTTCTTTGTTGGCTAACCTTTTCTCCATTCTTCTAAAAATCAAATTAATAATCTTAAAACTTATCCACCAAAAGAGAAGTGCAATTAATAATTTTCTTAGAATTTCTAATCCAGTTGTTGTTGACCATGTAATTATACGATCCCAGATTGACGTTCCATTCTCGTCTAATAATAAACTCCTCAAAATGTTTTCCTCCTAATGTGTGCTGACATATATTGTAGCACTATAATATTTTTTCTACAAACGATTACTATCAAAATTAGATGATTAATGCAAGTACTCCGATACCTACAGACATAGAAATTACAGATATAACTGATCCATATTTTATAAAAGTTCTAATAGAAAAATCTACATTCTTTTCTTTTAAGATTTTTAAGAACATTATACCTGCAAGCGCTCCAACTGGAGTTAATATAGCACCTAAGTTAGAACCTATAATTGAAGCATACACAGCCGCCAAATTGGCTGAACCAGAAGCCATAATTTGTGCAAATAATGTGGTCATAGGAATATTATTCATGATGTTAGAGAATAAGAAACTTCCAATTCCATAACTTATAAGACTATTGCCTCTATCTAATATGTTAGCAAGAATTGTTGTTATATTGTTTACTCCAAGGCAACTCACAATTAAGAACATAGATAGAAGAAATGGGATAAGAGTCCAAGGTGCAGATTTAATTGCAGAAAAAATAAAATTATAAGACTTTGTAGAAAATGCTATAATAACAATATTGATAAGTATTTGCAATACAACAAAGCCAAGTGAAATATACCACATCTGCAATCCTATGTAAGAAGAAATGGCAAGCATTATAATACAAACGGCAAGGATAATGACGTTGACTATGACTAATGTTTTATTAATATCAATATCACTATCTAACTGCTTAGTAATTGGTTGTTTTAGATAATTTTTAAACAATACAAGAAGTAAAAATAGTGATACAACACCACATGCAAGTGTAGGCAAAGCCATTGTAAATAAGTAAGATACAAAATCTATCCCAGCAAATGTAGCCAGATATACATTGGTTGGATTGCCTATAATTAGCAACATACTCCAAGTATTTGCAGCGACAAATGATGAGAAAACATACGGCACTGGTGAAATATCTGTGTATTTACAGAAATAACAAATAAACGGAATAAATGACAAAATAACAATATCGTTAGATGTAAAAATTGTTAGAATTGACACGATAATATAGAAAATAAAAAATAATTTCTTTTGGCTATTATGTGCTAACTTGGTACACTTAATTGCAACAAATTTAAAAAAGTCAAGTTTGTCTAATATAATTGACATTATAGTCATGGAAATAAAAAATACTAGTATCTTCAAAGGATTAATAGAAGTATCTTCTACAAGTTGCTTAATAATATTAGTAAAATCAGCATAGTTAATTATTAAGCAAATAACAGCACCAAATAGACATATAAGCCAAAACTTTGGGAAATGCTTAATTCTGCCATTAATCACTAAAGATATAATCATGCAGATACAGGTTGTAATAGCTATAATTGTTGTTAATATTCCTACAGTAGTCAATGTTGTATTCCTTCATAAATGCTTTAATTATTTAAATTCTAGAACTAAAAAGTCCCAAAGGACTTTAAATCAACCAAACAAAAATATTCTTTTCACTAACATATTAATATATCTATAATGAGATTTGTTAAATTTTGTGACGGTGTTAATAAAGAATTTCACGTAAGTTAATATAGCATAAATCTACACAAATTTCAACTCTAATTTTTTATTTTTAGATATTTGTTCTTAGCTCAATAAAAACAAACTATTATTTTTTATTTCAAACCAATCCGAAAGGTAAAGAAGAAAGAAAAGTGAAAAAATAAGAGATAAGAGTACAAACAAAAAAATCCGCTCCAGAAAACTGGTTCGGATTGTTTTTGATTGGTGCGGTAGAGAGGACTTGAACCCCCACTCTTTCGAACTAGATCCTAAGTCTAGCGCGTCTGCCAGTTCCGCCATGTCCGCATATTGTTTACTAAAAAAATAAGACTTTTGATGTTGTCCTAACATATCTTAGTAATAGTGGTGTGGGCATCAACCCGCGACCCCTTGATTTCGTCAGTACTCGCATTTTCGGCTCGGTTTTGCTTCGCAAAACGCTTCGCTTTTCTGCGGTACTTCCTCTCCCCCAAAAATTTACATTTTTCGGGGACCCCATAGACTTTTAATCAAGGGCTTATGTTAAAATACAAAGCTACCACCATAACAATGTATTGGTGGCTCACGCGGGGCTCGAACCCGCGACCCCTTGATTAAAAGTCAAGTGCTCTACCAACTGAGCTAGTGAACCATACAATGTTTGCCACTTTTAAAAGCGACTCTGAGATTTTATCACAAAGATATTTCCATGTCAACAATTATTTACAAAAAGATTGAAATATGTCATAAAATTTCCATTGATATTGTAAGATGCTTGAAATCAATTTGATTTTTTCATAAATTTTACTTATCATTCTTTAATGAAAAAATATTGTTTTTTATGAAAATGTTAGATTGAAAACCCTTTGGTAGGCATTCGCCTACCACCGTCCTGTCGGACCCAGACCGC
>CAJOPQ010000138.1 GCA_905236445.1 uncultured Clostridia bacterium | reverse complement strand
TGATGAATTGAGGGGCTCAACACTAGTTGGGAACATTGGTCAAACAGTTATTAAATCGTTATTGGGAGAGATACTTGAAGATAGTGGCGTAACAAGTCAAATTAGTACAATAGATGGAAATGTAAATAAATTTATGAGCACAAATGATGTAGATTATTTCTTCCAAGAGTCTGCAATTGTGACAAAAATTAACGCTGTGTATGATGATGCTACTAATTCAACACCAAATACAACAGTCTTTGGTGCGTTAGATGAAATTAAAACTACATTGTCTACAACAACTAATACATCATTTAGTGGGTCTTTGGCAAACAGCGATGAAGTTATAGAATTAGAGAAAACGCTAGCAAAATTGCAAGAAAATATCTTACTTGGTGTGGACCAAACAAGATATATCGCAATCAGCATTACTCAGCAATTAGTTGATGCCATTGATAGTTCATGCGACAGTGCTGGCAAGTCTGCATATAGTGAAGCAACTACAGAGCATGCATTATACAAGTCTGACTATAAAGTATATTTGTCAGGCAGGATTAACAGCACTGCGGCAGAGACTTATTATGCTGCTTATTCTTACGATACAACAGGATACAATAATATCTTGGAAAGAATCCTTGACAACTTCAACAGTTGTATAGCAGAGCTATAGTAACAAAAAAATAAGACTTAAAGCAAAAAACTTATAAGTCTTATTTTTTTATCCACAAATCAATACAAAATGTGTATAGGTTATAACTCTCTTCTATCTTGCAATGCCTTAGTTAGAGTAACTTCGTCAGCATATTGTAGGTCGCTACCCATCTGTATGCCTTGTGCTAGGCGTGTTACCTTAACACCTAATGG
Source organism: uncultured Clostridia bacterium (assembly GCA_905236445.1). Classification (GTDB taxonomy): domain Bacteria; phylum Bacillota; class Clostridia; order Christensenellales; family UBA1242; genus UBA11490. The sequence goes on along the minus strand of CAJOPQ010000138.1, from coordinate 13,707 downwards.
TTTTAGAATCTTAGCAATATATGTGGCAGTGACTTCGCCTTCAACATCTGGATTGGTCGCCATAATAACTTCTTCTATGTCGCCGTTAGAGACTCTGTCTACTAATTCTTTGATTCTTATGTCTTCAGGGCCTTTGTTCTCTAGTGGACTAATTGTGCCATGTAGAACATGATATAATCCTTGGAAATGCTTAGATTTCTCTATTGCTCGCACGTCTTTTGGCTCTTTGACAACGCAGATTACTTTGCTATGTCTAGTTGCACAAATATTGCAGATGTCTTTGTCAGTAAAGTTGCCACATATCTTGCAATAGTGCAGTGTTTCTTTAGCTTTGATAAGGCTATCTGCAAAGAATTTGACAGTGTCTTCACTCATATTAATAACAGAATAAGCGTATCTTTCTGCCGTTTTTGTTCCAACCGATGGCAAACATGTAAAGGCATTAATTAAGTTTTGCAAGCTCTCGCTAATATCGTTATTCATAAATTATTAAAACATTCCTTCTGGCATACCTGTGCCTTTTAGTTCTTTTTCTAATGCTTTTGCCTTGTCAATTGCCTCGTTAGTTGCAGCCATAATTAAATCTTCTAACATCTCGATGTCGTCTACGTCTACAGCCTCTGGCTTGATTGCGATTCCAGTAATCTTGCCGTTGCCAAGAATAGATACTTCGACCATGCCACCACCAGATGTGGCAGTAAGCGTAGTGTTAGCCAACTCCTCTTCTGCTTTGGCAAGTTTCTCCTGCATCTCTGCTTGAACTTTTTGTGCTTGTTTCATAAGGTTTTGGATATTCATATTTCCTCCACCATATCCTCCCATACCAGGTCTAAACATATTTTTTACTCCTTATTATTGAATTATTTTTGCAAATCCACCAAAAGCTTCTTTTACTTTAGCGATGTTGGTTGCGATATTTTCTTTTGATTTGTCTTCAACTAATTGTACTTTAAAAGTAAGACTAGAGTCAATTTTTTGCAGATAATTATTGAATAAATTTACATTTTTTGTCGTATTAAGATCAGAATAGGTTACTGCATTGTCGCAAGTTACAACAAATGTGTTGTCTATAATATCATATGTCTTAATAGAAGTAATGATTGCAAAAAGCAGACTATCTTTCGTTGCTCTTACTTCTTTTAATAATTTGCCAAGAATGATATCTTTGTTATAATTTGTGGTCGAAGTGCTATTAATTTCTGGCAACTGTGTATCAGGTATTTGTTCTGCAGTTAATGTATTAGGCAAATCGTTAGAAATTTTGTCTAAATCTGCTGTATTCCTACGCTTCTTAGGGATATTCACCAGCAATTAGCTTTGACTCCATTTCCTTTATTTTTGTTTCTAATTGCTCTATTTTGTCTGTCTCGTCCATTAGAGACAATACTGATATTTCAAATAGCGACTTAGCATCTTGTGTATATCTAAATTCTTGCTCCATGCTAGACAACTTAGATAATATCTTCACAATTGTAGGGTTGTCTACTCTTTGCGATAGATTAAGCATTTGCTTTAAAATATCTTCTGGCAGAAGAAGCATATTAGCGGCGTTGCTACAATTTTTTACAATCGATAGATCTCTTAGATAAGATACTAGATCTTTGTTAAGTTGTGCAAAACTTTTGCCTTTGTCGGACAGGTCCTTTAGAAGTTCCAACACTTTACTAATGTCACGGTCAAGTATATAACTAGTCAAATCTGCTAAAATTTCTTTGCTTGTAATACCTGCAACATCTAGAACTGACTCGTAAGTTAGATTATCATTGCTAAATGCTATACAAGATTCTGCAATAGATAGTGTGTCTCTCACGCTTCCTTCGCCTAGACTGGCAATAAGTTTGACTGCGCTGTCCTCATATCGCACATTCAAAGTATCCAAAATAGATTTGAGATGTTTCTCTAGCACATCTGGTGCAACTAGTCTGAAGTCAAATCTAACAAGCCTACTTAGGATTGTCTGAGGTAGTTTCTGTATCTCGGTTGTTGCTAAGATAAAGACAACATATTGAGGAGGCTCTTCTAGTGTTTTAAGCAAAGCATTGAAGGCACTTTCTGACAACATGTGCACCTCATCAATTATATATACCTTATATTTCGAGACAGTTGGTGGGTATACAATACTTTCCTTAAGATCTCTAATATTATCTACTCCGTTGTTAGATGCGGCATCTATTTCGAATATGTCTAGGTTATCTTTTGCCATACAAGCAGGGCATTTACCACATATTCTGCCATCGCTATACTCCATACAATTAATTGCTTTGGCAAAAATTTTTGCAATACTTGTTTTGCCTGTACCACGGGTGCCACTAAATAAATATGCATGAGATATCTGATTGTTCTTAATCTGATTGGTCAAAGTTGTAACAATATGTTCTTGCCCAATTACTTCGTCAAAATTCTGTGGTCGAAATCTTCTATATAATGCTTGATGCTCCATGATGTTCTCCTCTCTATATATCAATTTTGGTTCTAATTCTTGCTAATGCATTCTCAACACTTTTAACTGCGATGTGTAATGAGTCTGCAATTTCTTTCTGCTTGAGTCCTTGTAGTTTTAGTTTTAGAATATCAAATTCCATATCACTAAGCTTAAGTCCTACTTCTTTGATCGCATAAGATAGCGTCTCATCGTCAATGATTTGTTTCTCTGGCGTGTCTATTTCGCTTTGGAAAGGAATATATGAAGTGTCGCCAGTATAAGATATGACCTCCAACTCGCCTTGATTGTTAATAGGAATAGTGTCGGAATTGATTTTACTCTTAAGCGAATTAAGTTTTCTAAGATAATTAATTAATTCGTTGTCTATGACATGGCTAACAAAGGTTGAGAACTTAGCACTCTTAGGATTGTATGCCATAATAGCTTTGTAGCAAGCCAATCTTCCTGCTTGCATAAGTTCTTGATAGTCATAACTATAGTAGTGATAACCTTTCGCTTTTACCTTGCTCTCTATTAAATTCTCGTAGTTCTTAATAACTTGATTACATGCAAAAGTATCTCCATTTTTTGCTTGTTCAAGTAGTGTTTCTTCGTCCATTAATTTCCCTTTTTCTTCGTATAGATTGTATTGATAGCAATACCTGCAGCAACAGACGCATTAAGAGAGTTAATCTTGCCACACATTGGAATGCTTACAGTCTTGTCACTAAGTTTGAGAGTAAGCGCACTTGTGCCAAATCCCTCAGAGCCAATTACAAGCGCAACATTGCCATCAAAATTCTCTTTCGCAATATCTGTGCCACCCAATTCGCATGCATATACCCACACATTGCGTTCTTTAAGATATTTGATAGTGTCGTTGATATTAGTTACTTTAGCAATTTTGACATAACTAGTTGCTCCTGCACTTGTCTTAATAACAGTCTCGTTGACATTACATGCACGGTTTTTGCCAATAACTATACCGTCTACGCCAAAACATTCGCACACTCTAATAATGCTACCAAGATTGTGAGGATCTTCTATTCCGTCTAATATTAGAATAAAAGCATCTTTATTGGCAGCATCTAATATCTCATCAATTGTGCTATATTTGAAGCCGCTCGTCTCGGCAATAATTCCTTGATGTTTTCCAGTCTTGGAATATTTGTCTAATATGATATTATCTACAAATTGAATCTTCAATTTCTTTGCTTTTGCAATAGATATAATATCGTTAAATGTCTTGTCTTTAGACGAATTGCTTGCCCATATCCTCTCTATTGTTACATCATTGTTAAGGGCTTCTCTTACTGCGTTTCTACCTTCGATTCTTAACATTGTTTTGCTTCCTTTTGTTGTTTGTCTATTGTGTCATAACTTAAACCTAAGATATAGTTGAGTCTATCTGTGTTGCCTGTCAAATACAAATATCCAAGCAGTGCTTCAAATCCCGTTGCACGCTTGTAGTCAATAACTTTTGCATTCTTTGCAACATTGTTGGTCTTGTAGTTGCGAGCACGCTTGTATAACCTCATTTCTTCATCTGTAAGAACATTCTCTATGTTTTTAATTATTTCACTTTGCCCACCAGCTTTGACAAAAAGGGTAGATAGCTTGTGTTCTTCGTTTGGCTTGAAAACTTCTATTACGATCTTATGTCTGATGTATAGACTAAAAACAGCATCGCCTACAAAGGCAAGGCTCTGTGGATTAAGGTTGATCGCAGTTGTTGAGTCTAATGGTGTGATATCAAACATTATAAGTTCCTTTTGTTACTATTATACAGAATATAGTATATCACAAAAAATTGCAATAGTCTACTTGATTTATTTAGTTGTTGAAGCAATGTTCAACTACAGCAGATAATGATTAAAATTCGTTTGTAATAAAAACTTTTTTATGAGATAATATGTTCGGTGGCAAAATATAAAAGATGTTCTAAAAAGCACAACTAATAGTTGTAACTAATTAGGGCATAATTTCATTAACAATTTTTGCTAAATTGAAACAAAATATAAGGAAAAAATTTTTTATGGAAATTAATGAATTATTAGCACAAGAGTTCAGTCTGACACTTAATCACACTAACAACATTATCAATCTAATGGACGAGGGAGCAACAGTTCCTTTTATCGCAAGATATAGAAAGGAGATGACAGGTAGTTGCGATGACCAGACTCTAAGGGCTTTTGCAGATAGACTTGCGTATTTGAGGAACTTAGAAGACAGGAAGAATTCGGTTATTAATTTAATAACAGAACAAGGCAATATGACCGATGAGATTATGACTGCTTTGAATAACGCTGCAACATTGACAGAGGTTGAAGATATATATAGACCATTTAAGCCAAAGAGAAAGACTAGGGCAAGCGTTGCTATAGCAAAAGGCTTGCAAGCATTGGCTGACGCTATATTGAAGCAAGATCCACAAGTTGATTTGGAAGAATATGCTAAGGAATTTGTAGATGAAGAAAAGGGTGTTGCTACAGTTGATGAGGCAATGCAAGGCGCCAAAGACATTGTAGCAGAAACAATCTCAGATAATGCCAACTTGCGAAAAGTGTTGCGTGATATGCTTACTAAGAAAGGCTCGGTTAAGTGCAAGTTAGACGAGGAGCAGGAAAATGCTTATGTGTATGAGATGTACAAAGACTACGATTCTCCAATAGACAAGATGCCGGCACATAGAGTCTTGGCAATTAATCGTGGAGAAAACGAGAAGTGCCTTAAAGTAACTCTTGCACTTAATGAAGAGTTGGCTTTGGGAGAGATATATAGAGAATTTATCAAGAAGAATTCGCCTTATGAGGATTTGCTAAAAGAAATTTCGCTTGATGCGTATGATAGGTTGCTTTTCCCAAGCATAGAAAGAGAAGTAAGAAATGAGATGACCGACAATGCCAATGAGCAGGCGATAAAAATGTTTGAGGTTAATTTGAAGCCTCTATTGATGCAAGCACCTCTTAAAGACAAAGTTATTCTAGGGTTGGATCCTGCATATAGAACAGGTTGTAAGATAGCAGTTATTGATGCACGTGGCAATGTCTTGGACACAGCCGTTGTATATCCTACTCCTCCACAAAGCAAGATAGAAGAAGCAGAAGCTACATTGACTAAGTTGATAGAGAAACACAATGTTGATGTAATATCTATTGGCAACGGCACAGCGACAAAGGAAAGTGAAATATTTGTTGCTAATTTAATTAAAAAATTGAATAGAAAGGTGACTTATGCTGTTGTTAACGAGGCAGGAGCATCAGTGTATAGCGCAAGTAAATTGGGTGCTATGGAATTTCCTACATTTGATGTTGCGTTGCGAAGTGCAGTATCAATTGCAAGGAGATTACAAGATCCACTTGCAGAATTAATTAAGATTGATGTCAAGAGCATAGGAGTAGGACAATATCAGCACGATATGCCACAAAATAGATTAACAGAAGTTCTGGAGGGCGTCGTAGAGGATTGTGTTAATGCTGTAGGTGTGGACGTCAATACTGCAAGTCCTAGTCTGCTTACTTATGTATCAGGTCTAAATGCTGGAATTGCAAGAAATATTGTAGAGTATAGAAAAGTCAATGGTAAGTTTGATGACAAGCATGAGTTACTTAAGGTTAGCAAACTTGGTGGCAAGGCGTATGAGCAATGTGCAGGGTTCTTAAGAATCGTTGATGGCAAGAATGTCCTAGATAACACTGGTGTGCACCCAGAGAGTTTTGATGCTGTGGAGAAATTACTAAAGTTGTTTGGCATGACTGATGCAGATATTTCAAATGGAAATGTAAAGCATTTGCCAGAACTTGTTGCCTCGAAAGGCGAACAAAATGTTGCCGATCAGATAGGTGTTGGTGTGCCAACATTGCAAGATATAGTTAAGGAATTGGTAAAACCGGGAAGGGATATAAGAGATGATCTGCCAAAGCCAGTACTGAAGAGTGAACTTCTTGGAATAGAGAATTTGAAGCCGGGAATGGTTATAGATGGCGTTGTTAGGAATGTAATTGATTTCGGAGTTTTCGTAGATATCTCAGTTCATCAAGACGGACTAGTACACATTTCTGAGATCAGCAAAGACTATATTAAGCATCCTAGCGAAGTTCTGAAAGTTGGTGATGTTGTAACTGTTAAAGTTTTGTCGGTTGATGTTGCCAAGAAAAGAATATCACTTACTATCAAAGGAGTGACGGAAGAAGACTTAGCAAATAAGGTCGGAGTATAGAATTGAAAAAGAATGTGTTATCGTTGCACATTCTTTTTTGTATCAGTAGATACATGCTGCTATATATTTGTTGACAAATATTAGTTATTTGTGTAAAATATGGGCTAGTGGAGTGGTGAAAATATGGACACAAAGTTTGTTGCAAAATTATTGATGGACAAGGCAACAAAGGTCAATTCTTTGAATGATCAAATCAAGTCGACCGGCGATGCAAATGGTGATGCACTGATCGAGATTATGCAACTTAATGCAGACATTATGGATTTTCTTTTATTTGAACAAAAACAAGATGTCAATTCGCTAGTTGGAGCAATCAATGATATTGCCAACGAATCTGTGGCAAATAGAGTAAATGATGAACCAACGAAAGAGGATAGGGCAAGGAATACAATTATAGAACTTTACGATAGAGTAAATAGTAATGATATGACAAAAGAGTAATATCAGACACAGCAAGATGATTTTGTATACAACATTGAGTCATGAACTAATACTATAATAACTTAATACAAATTGGTGTATATACACATTATGCTAATGTAGCACAGTCGGTAGTGCAGCTGATTCGTAATCAGCAGGTCGGCGGTTCGAGTCCGCCCATTAGCTCCACTATATTTACGCCTCCTGCTGGGTGACGCCTGACGGCTCTACAGCATCAGGTCGGCGGTTCGAGTCCGATAATTTTTTAGATTAATATCTACTTTAGAATTTATGGATTTTTCCACATATTAATCTAGAAAATCTATACAGCTCCACTAAAAGTCCCAATTTTATTGGGATTTTTTTTAAGTTTGGGCAATGGATTGGAAGGTGTGATTGTGGTATTCTGCTCATCTTATACAAAGACATTATTTCACATTTTTTGGAGATGTAAATTTATTACATTTAATGTCTCTATATAAGATTTTAAAGACTCTAGTGACAAATAAGGCAAAGTCACATTAGGTAAAATGTCATATTTTGTCGAAAATGGGTATTGATTTTTCTATATACAGTGTGATAGAATTACTAACGTATAAATTATTTTAAGAATTGGCTGAGTATGAAAAAGAACAATTTTCCAATGGGAAGAGTTAAAAAATTTAATAACAAATATGTATTTGTCGATAAGAACGGCAACATCTACGATATACCTCAAAGCAAGCAGTTTGAGACTATTGCGAAGTCTAGAGAAACTGTAGTTATTCAATCGGAATCTAACAAAAATGGTCTGAAAAACTTGGGAAGCTTAGTTAAGAATTTGGATCCTATACCAGAGGGCAGGCATATTGCTAAGAAATACAAACTTTTTAGATCGTTTAACGATAGAGCTCAAGAAGAAGCTTATGCGTTGCCAGATAAAATAACTCCGGACATGATGGTAAATAGTACAGATTATAGAGATGTACCATTTGTTACTATAGATCCAGATGATGCCAAAGATTATGACGATGCTGTCTTTGCGAAAAAATTGGAAAATGGCAATTATGTGCTAATGGTGGCAATTGCTAACGTTGCCAAGTTTGTAACAAAAGACAGTGCTTTATTCAAAGAGGCTGTAAAAAGAGGAACAAGTGCATATCTTGGTGATTTCGTCTATCCAATGTATCCTGAGAAGTTATCTAACGGTATCTGTTCTTTGAATGAGAAAGAAGATAGACTTGTTATGTGTACAACGGCAGAATTGACACCAGATGGTAAATGTGTTAAGTATATGGTAGAACCTGCTGTTATTAATTCTAAGAAACGATTGACTTACAAGCAGGCTCAAGCAATGTATGATGATTCGAACTTCGAATGGACTGGCGATCCTAAAGATAGAGAGGCAGTTGATGATAGCTTGCGATGTCTATATGAAGTGTCGGACATTCTAGAGAGAAAGCGAATGGACAGAGGAGCTCTTGATGTAAGGGAGAGAGTTAGTAATTTTGTATTAGACAAAAACAAAACAAAAGTGATTGATGTTGTTGATGATGATAAGCCACATTCTACTAAGGTAATAGAGTCTACTGCAATACTTGCAAACGAGATATGGTTTGATCTTGCCAGAAAGTTAGATATTCCATTTGTATCTAGAGTGCACGAGGGGATTGCAAAAGCGAAAATGGAGGGAGTCGCTAATAGACTTGCTGGCATGAACATTGTTACACCAATCAATTCTGATATTGCAAGTCTACAAAAAGTAATTAACGAATATGACGGAACAAATCTTCAAGCACCTGTGTCTAGAGCAATTTTAACAGCGTTAACAAGAGCAAAATATTCCAACAAAGAAGGGGATCATGCTGGTCTTGGAATCAAAACACAAGAAGATGTGTACAAAATCATTGGGCAGATAGCACAAGACAAAATGCGTAGCGAATTTTTCAAAGCAACAGGTAGCAAGTATGGATTCTTGGTAGAAGGAGATGATCTTAAGTTCGGTGGCTATGGTCATACAACTTCGCCTATTAGAAGAATTTCAGATGATGTTAACCAAATGAATATGTTGGCAATGATTATCAATGGCGTGCCGATTTTTAATTATAAAGAAGTTGCATCTATGATCACAGCAATGAATGAAACAGAACGAAATGCAGACGATGCGAGTAGAGAATATGACAAGATGTTGGCAGCTATGTGGGCAAAAGACCATATTGGCGAAGAGTTCCATGGATTAGTTATGAATAACAATAACAAAGGGACTGAGGTTGAGATAAGAAATAGTGTTGATGTGTTAATTCCTATGGAAGATATTGAAACATATATTGATAGTGCTTTGCCGGCAGACTATGGTTGTTGCATGGAAGATGTACACGGCAACAAGTTCTATAAGGTTGGTGACGAAGTAAGTGTAGTTATAGATGGCGTAGGTAATGGACATTGCTATAAAATAAAAGCTTACGACAGCAGTATTTCGCAACGAGAAAATAATATAGAAAAAGAAGTTTGATAGAAAATTTGAACGACATGGTGGCAAATGTGCTTGTCGTTCTTTTTTTATGCAAAGTCACACTGATTACTTTTGAGAAATTTTTAGATTGTGATATAATAAACCGATGAAATTACAAAGGTGGAAAAACAAATGAAGATAAGTGTGATTGCAACAACGCATCCTAATTATATTGCAACAAAAGAGGAGTTAGAAATTTTTAGTGGGCATGCTGCAGGTGTATGTTATATGGCTGGCTCTTTTTCTGACCTTGTGCAAGAACCAGAAGAAAAAACAGAAAAAAGGATAGGATTGACAAAGGGCAATGGGCATCATTCTGTTTTTGGACACGAGACAATCAACTTGTATCTAGAAGAAATACCAAAAGCTTTGGCTATGGTGCTTAATAATGAGAAGGAATATACCACTAGCGAGAAGTCTGCCAGATACACTAAGATGATAATGACTGATGACGAGAAAAAAGTATATGACAAATGGTGTGGCATATTTGAAAGCCTTATAAGAGAAAAATATCAAGAGAAGTTCCCAGAATTCTTCAGTGACAACAAAATTAAGAAGTTGGCACAAGAAAATGCAAGATATTTAATATCTGTATTTACTCCAACTTCAATGATTTATTCTACATCTTACAGACAATTGAATGTCTTGTATGCTTTATTTCAAAAAGAAATACAAAGGGACAATCAAAACGATTTCTATAACATGTTAAAACCATATATGATAGAATTTTGCGATTTGATTAGAAATACACCTTACTTCGATGAGACGCTTGCTAATGTTGGCAGATTAAGACATTTGAGTCTGATTAATCCATATAAGTATGAAATGCAACAAATATTTAGTGATACATATCAGACAAGCTATAAGGCGTCTTTTGCAATGCTTGCACAAGCACAAAGGCACAGGACAATTAGTTATAATATTCAGTTGCCAGATGTTGCAGAATACTATATTCCACCAATAATTAAAGATAACGATGATCTTATAGGACAATGGCTAGAAGATATATCAAAGGTAAAATTTCCACAAGGTCAACTCATTAGAATTAATGAATGTGGTAGCCTAGATAACTTTATTCTTAAGATGTACGAAAGGCGTTGTTCGTGTGCGCAATTAGAAATTAATGAACAGACTACTAAAACTTATCAAGAATACACGACAGCACTTACCAATAACCACCACCCAAGAGCAGATGAAATGAAACAATTCAGCAAAGGGGCTAGGTGTACTTATCCAGATTTCGAATGTACATCTAAGTGTATGTTTGCAGATGGAATAATTGAAAAAAGGTTTATTTAAGACAAAATAGTATGTCTTTATGACAAATACTATACACTAATTGTTATTATTGTATCAATTATTAATGATTAAATTTTGAATTAGGATTGGTTTGTATTATTCTATTAATCTGAAATTAAAAAGAGTAGTTATAGTGAAAAATCACCAAACAAGTTATTTGGTGATTTTTTTAAATTCTAGTGTTACTCATTATACTAAGTATGAGGTCATAATTATCGTCTTCAGCCGATTTATTCCTTTTGATGACACCACAATGTGTGCATTTGTGCACAATAATGTATCCTTTCTTGCTGTTGTATTCTATTGCTATTGGCACCATTAATCCGTGACAATTATTTGCTCTGTCGCCCGGATCATTGTCTACATGTATAGAACAAAGGCAGTATGGACAATGATTGCGACTAGTATATTTTAACGGTACAACTTGCTTGCCACAATTAATACATTCGAATCCACTATCTAATTTCTTAAAACTCATTATGTCACCCCTTTAACCTAGTAAGCTTTTTAGTTCTGCTTGGAATTTATCAAGTAGACCATATTGCCTATAAGAATAGAATGAATGATCTGGAGTTAAGATATAATGATCAAGAAGTTCTACACCATGAATCTTCAAAGATAAGTATGCAGTCTTAGTGAAAACATTATCATTATCACTTGGTCCAAAATGGCCATCGGGGTGATTATGTGCAAATATAACTTTTTTCGCATGGTATTTTGCAACTTTTAATTGCAATTCTTGTATGTCGACAGTGATTCTGTCGCTGTCTCCTATAGCTATAGTTTCGTAATGAATTAGTTTATCGTTCTGAGTCATAAGAAGCATAACTAAGTATTCGTTACCAACTTGTTCTAGTATTGGAGTAATTACAGCTATTGCCTCTTTGGCGTTGGTTATTTTTTGAGAATCATTGATTCTCAATTTGTTGCAATATTCCATTATATCAGGAAGCAAATCTAGAAAACTTGCTGACGCATCGCCAAGACCATTGAAGTTGACAAGTGCACTATACGGTGCATTAAGAACATTATTAAGATTGCCAAACTCGTTGATAAGTTTGTGTGCTAGGTCGTTAGTATCTTTTCTTGCTACAACGAAAGATAACAACAGTTCTAATAACTGATGCTCTGTAAAACTCTGCAAGCCCTCTTTCCTTGCACGTTCTCTTATTCTAATTCTGTGACCTGAATGTAAATTCTTATCTTTTGATTTATCTTCCATCTTTGTCTCAAAGTAAATTTTTAATTACATATATTTTAGCAAAAGTATTGAATAATTGCAAAAGTAAAATAAAATAATTTTGTAAAATTTTTTATGTTGAAAAAAATATAGCATGAAAGATGTAACAAGATCAGATATAATGTGATAAATGTTGGACATAGATATAGGCACTTAATGGTATTGTAGAGGCTATAGCAAAATGATGATCTATCCGATGTAGTTGTACATAGGGCAACTAATAGAGGATGAAAGAGTTCAAAGAAGTTGTTAACAGGTTAGGGAAAGTTCATAGAATGAAAAAACAATTAATTAAAATAACACCAGAGATATCTGGTGTTATTTCTTATAACTTAAATCCCTCTTTTAAGGAAATAGTATTGTTAAATATTAGGTTGTCCTTAGTAGAATCTTTGTCGAGAGTAAAATATCCTTTTCTCATGAATTGGAACTTATCTTCTGGCTTAGCATTAGTTAAGAATTTCTCAACCAGTGCTTTACTTTCAGTCAAAGAATCTTCATTTAAGATCTCATCTACATCTACACCATCTGCTAGTGCTTTTGATGGATCTAGATATTCGTCTTTAATTAAGTTTTTGAAATTCCTAATAGTTACCTCAACGGCGTTATCTGCAGAGACAAAGTGAATTGTGCCTTTAACCTTAATTCCACTAGTGTCGTTGCCACTCTTTGAATTAGGAATATATTCGCATACCAAGTGGTCTATACTGCCGTCTTCTTTGTATACAACATCATTACATTTAATAATGTATGCACCTTTTAGTCTTACCATTCCACCAACAACTAATCTATTATATTTTGGTGGAGGGTTAAGGCTAAAGTCATCGCTGTCTATATATATTGTGTTGGAAAATGTCATAGTATGGTTGCCGGCATTTTCGTCATTTGGATTATTCTGCATTTCGCAAATTTCCGATCCGGAATAGTTGGTGATTACAACTTTTAATGGATCTAATACTGCCATAGCTCTTGTAGCAACTTGATTAAGGTCATTTCTTACATAATATTCTAATGCGCTAAATGGAATTGTGCTGTCACTCTTAGATAATCCAAGTGATTTGATAAACGCTTTGATTGCTTCTGCTGTATATCCACGCCTTCGCATACCAACAATAGTTAGATATCTAGGATCGTCCCAACCTAGCACCTTACCCTCATTAACCAATCTTTTTAGATATCTTTTGCCAAGAAGCACATTCTCCAGATTAAGTTTGCTAAACTCAATCTGTCTAGGTGGATATTCTTTCTTCCAAGCATGCTCTATAAACCAATCGTATAGTGGCCTATGATCTTCGAAACTAATATCGCACAGACTAAATGTAACGCCCTCCAATGCGTCTTCCATTGGGTGAGCAAAATCATACATTGGATAAATACACCACTTATCACCAGTCTTGTAATGCGTGGCACGCATAACTCTGTACATTACTGGATCTCTCATATTCATATTAGGGTGTGCCATGTCTATTTTTGCTCTCAAAGTTACTTTGCCGTCCTCAAATTTTCCAGCCCTCATGTCTCGAAACATTTGTAGACTTTCCTCGATAGGTCTATCTCTATAAGGGCTATTTTTACCCGGCTCAGTTAATGTTCCTCTTGTGGCAGAAACTTCTTCT
>CAJOPQ010000137.1 GCA_905236445.1 uncultured Clostridia bacterium | reverse complement strand
CAATCTTTGTTGAAACTAATCCATTAAGTTTATCTTAGAATTAATAAATCTTGTGTTTGCAAAATTATTAATTATATGATATAATAATTGTTATAATGGCAAAAAGGAAAAAATATTATGGCAATCAGAAATATTATTTTGAGTGATAATGAATTATTAAGGAAGATTAGTAAACCTGTTAAAGTGTTTGATGAGAATCTAAGTATTCTACTAGACGACATGTATGAGACAATGGTTAAGGCAAATGGCTGTGGCATAGCTGCTGTTCAAGTTGGAGTCTTAAAAAGAGTAGTAATCATAGAGACAAATGGATTAAAACTAGAATTAGTTAATCCAGTTATAACCAACTCAAAAGGTAAACAGGTTAGTGCAGAAGGGTGCCTAAGCGTTAAAGACATAAGAGGTGATGTCGAAAGACCGTATGAAATAACTGTAAAAGCCTATGATAGATATGGCAATGAAATGACTATTACTGTATGTGATTTTACAGCCAAAGCTGTCTGTCATGAACTTGATCACTTAGACGGAATATTATTTACTGACAAAATGCTTCCAGCAAAATCTAAAGGAAAGAAATAATGAAAATAATTTTTATGGGGACACCAGAATTTGCTGTTCCTACTCTACAGGCTTTAATAGATAGTAGACATGAGGTTGTTGCTGTTGTTACTCAACCAGACAAACCTAGTGGCAGACATAATCAATTACAGGAGTCACCTGTAAAACTTTTGGCAAAGTTACATAACATTCCTGTATATCAATTTAAAAAAATTAGATTAGATGGGGTTGAAACAATAAATGCAATCGATGCTGATATTATAGTTACTTGTGCTTATGGTCAGATTCTATCTAGTGATATTTTATTTGCAAAGCGATATGGAGTAATCAATGTACATGGTAGTTTACTTCCAAAATATCGTGGTGCATCGCCAATCCAGTCGGCAATAATCAACGGCGAAAAAGAGACGGGTGTTACAATATTGCAAAGTGATATAGGTATTGATGATGGTAAAATGATATTATCCGAGTCTACTCCAATTAATTCATGTGAGACTTATGGCGAATTGTCATCTAGGTTGTCTGTATTGGGCGCTAAGCTTGCAGTGGAAGCGTTGAATCTTATTGAGTCAAAAGATGCTAAATATATTGCTCAAGACGAATCTCTAGCCACTTATTGTAAGATGTTTAAGGCAGATTATGGTAGACTGAATTTTAATAATAATGCTGAGGATATAGTTAATTTGATACACGGCATTAATCCGTCACCAATAGCTTTTATGATAATTAATGGTGCTAGATATAAGGTATATAATGCTCATGTTGTAAATGATGACGATGTCGCAAAATTAGGGCTAAATCAAGATTATTGCAGTGGGCAAGTAGTTGTAGCGAAAAGCAAAGTTGGACTTATAATAAAATGCAATGATGGCTATGTGTCTATAGATAGAATACAAGCAGAAAATGGTAAGATATTGCCTGTAAAAGATTATCTAAACGGAAGTAAAATCAAGATTGGAGATGTCGTTGAAAATGAATAAAGAACTTCGCCAATCATTTTCCATTTTAAGAAAAGTATATGAGAATCAGGCGTTTGCCGGAATCGAATTAAATAAAACTATTATAAGAGAGCGAGATAATGTCAACTGTGGACTTATTACAAAAATTGTCTATGGTGTGATAGAAAAAGACACAACACTTAGTTATATAATGGACAGTTTTGTATCAAAGAAACCTGATGCTACAGTTGCTCTTATTTTAAAATTGGGAATATATGTTAGATATTATATATCGAGTATTCCAGCTTATACATGTGTTAACGAATTGGTAGAGATAACGAAAAGTGTATCCAATAAGAGTGTGGCAGGATTTGTTAATGCAACGTTAAAAAGTGTTTACAGTAAAGATGTCAAATTTCCAGACAAAAATGAAAATTTGGTTGAATACTTAAGTATCAAATATTCGTATCCATCTTGGCTTGTTACACAATTACTCAAGGAACATGATGAGAAGTTTGTTGAAGAGTTGTTGGCGACAAAACTGACTACTTTAACTCATATTAGAATATTGAATGAAAAAATGGCAACGGAAGATTTTGTTAGAACATTGCAAGCAAATAATATAGAATATCTTAAGTCTGCTCTGCCAAACACATTATATGTTGAATATTCTGAACTTATCAAAAATACAACATTGAAAAATAATTATATTGTACAGGGATTGCCAAGTATTATTACGGCTAAAAATATTGCTAAAGATTCTAATACAATTCTAGATCTTTGTGCAAGTCCTGGTGGAAAAAGTGTGTTAATAGCACAAGAGAACAAAAGCGCTACAGTTATTTCTTGTGATGTGTCAGACTTCCGGGTTGATTTAATCAAAAAATATGCTGAATCTTACAACATTACTAATATAGAAGTTGTACAGAACGATGCCACTGTACTCAATAATAAATGGATAGAATCTTTTGATACAGTCTTGTGTGATGTACCTTGTAGCAATCTTGGGATTGCGTCTAAGAAACCTGATGTGTTATTAAATAGAACATTAGATAGTATCAAAGAATTACCATCACTACAATTGTCTATATTGGAAACGGCTAGTAATTATGTAAAAAAGGGTGGCATTCTATTATACAGCACCTGTTCTATTATGAAATCAGAAAACGAAGAAATAATTGGAAAATTCTTAAGTAAACACAAAGACTTCAAAATAATGAACGTAGATACTTTTGGTGTTGATGTGTCTACCTATCATAATCTTGTTACATTCTATCCTAATGTAAGTGGTTGTGAAGGATTTTTCATAGGGAGATTAATGAAGTTATGAAAATTTTATTAGATTATACTCTACAAGAGTTAGAAGAAATTATTGTTGCTTATGGAGAGCCAAAATTTAGGGCAAAGCAATTGCAAGATGCAATATACAATGGCAAAGACTATGGTGACAGAATTAATTTGAACAAAAGCTTAATGGACAAACTCCAAGAAGGGCAAGTAGTTCTGCAACCAATAAGTATATACAAAGCAAAAGAAAGCAAAGATGAAAGCATCAAATTCCTGTACAAGTTGAATGATGGCAATATTATAGAAGGTGTACTTCTCAAATATGCTTTTGGCAATACAATATGTGTTAGCACACAAGTGGGATGCAAGATGAATTGTGCATTCTGTGCAAGTGGACTTAATGGATTTGTTAGAAACTTAAGTGCAGGTGAGATAATAGGACAGATAATAGCAGTTAATAAGTACTTAGGTGGAAACCTCAAAGATAGGAAAATATCAAATATTGTACTTATGGGTAGTGGTGAGCCACTGGATAATTTCGATAATGTCGCTAAGTTCTTACAATTTGTGACCGATGAGAAATTGTTCAATTTCAGTGTTAGAAATATCACAATATCGACCTGTGGGATTGCACCAAAGATTGAGAAACTTGCAGATCTTGGATATAATGTAACATTATCTATATCTTTGCATGCACCTAATGATAGTATTAGAAAACAAATTATGCCAATTGCAAAAAGTTATTCAATAGCAAGTATTCTAGAGAGTGCAAAATATTATAACTTAATTACTAGCAGAAGGATTACAATAGAATATGTATTGATAGACGGAGTTAACAATTCTCCTAATCATGCAAAGCAGTTGGCAGAACTTTTGAAAAATCTGCCTTGCCATGTCAATTTAATTAAATTAAATGAAGTTGACGGTAGAGACTTGAAAACACCAACTATAGGAAGT
>CAJOPQ010000136.1 GCA_905236445.1 uncultured Clostridia bacterium | reverse complement strand
TGTACTGGTTGTGGTGTATGTGCTAATATTTGTCCTGCTAAGAACAAAGCATTAGAGATGGTAGACGCTGCTACAATCATGGAAGATGAGAATACAAGATATGAATATATCGAATCTTTGCCAAAACAAAAAAGTGCTGTATTCAAAGACACAACTGTCAAAGGTAGCCAGTTCAACAAGCCATATTTCGAATTTAGTGGTGCTTGTGCTGGATGTGGAGAGACTCCATATCTTAAGGTTATATCACAAATGTTCGGCGACAGAATGGTAGTTGCCAATGCTACAGGTTGCTCTAGTATATATGGTGGATCTTCCCCTGCTTGCCCTTATGCTAAGGACGAAGATGGACATGGTCCTGCTTGGGCTAATAGTTTGTTCGAGGACAATGCAGAATTTGGACTAGGAATTAGCACAGGTCTTAATATCAACCACGACGAACTTGTAAAAACACTACATGAGTTACAAAGTTCAGATAACAAAGAATTGGTAGATGCTATTAACAAATATTTCGAGAGCAATGACACCAAGACTCAAAGAGCAACTGGAGCAAAGATAATTGACATTTTAGAGAAAATTGATGATCCAGATTGCAATATAAGAAAAGTACTTAACTTGCGTGATCACTTTGCTAAGAACTCTCTATGGATTGTTGGTGGTGACGGCTGGGCATATGATATTGGTTATGGTGGTCTTGACCACGTACTTGCAAGTGGCGAGAACGTTAATATATTAGTACTAGATACCGAAGTATATTCTAACACTGGTGGTCAATCTAGTAAATCTACCCCTCTTGGCGCAGTTGCCAAATTTGCTGCAAACGGCAAACGTACTAACAAGAAAGATCTTGGCCTTATGGCAACAACATATAAGAATGTATATGTTGCCAAAGTTGCAATGGGCGCTAATATGAATCAATTCCTTAATGCAATTAACGAGGCAGAAGCTTACGACGGAGTATCACTTATTATTGCATATGCTCCATGTATTAACCACGGAATCAAAATGTCTGGTAGCCAGATGGAAATGAAAAAGGCAGTAGATACTGGATATTGGCATTTGTGGCGTTACAACCCTACCCTTAAGAGTCAAGGCAAGAATCCATTCATTTTGGACTCCAAAGAGCCTACTCTAGACTATGAGTCATTCCTAATGGGAGAGAATAGATACAAAGCATTAATTGCAAAAGATGAGAATTTGGCAAAAGAATTATTCGAAGAAGCCAAAGCAAATTCCAAAGACACTTATGAGTTCTATAAGAAATTGGCAAACAACCTTAACGCTTAAATTATTATATACTAGGAAGATTAATAGTTCTTCCTAGTATTTTTTTTAATCTATCATTAATATGATAAATTATTCCTTATTCCCAAAATAGTAAGTATCATTTTATTTTTTCATATATCACAACAAAAAAATTCGATAAGTTATTTTTCCTTATCGAATCTTTTATTACAAGTTAATTTTACTACTCCTAGACTAGAAGAATAGACGACTACCAGTACCTTGAGTACCTTGAGTGCCATTTGGATTTTGTGCAAAACCAAATATTTTATCAGCGTTTGCAATAAACAAATATAATAACAACATTAATACAATCATAAGTAGCGCACCAACAACCACATTAATAATACGCTTCTTTGCTTCTTCCTTCTGGTCAGTTGTCTCTGCCTTAGCATAGTTAACACCAAGTACTATTGCATATATTAAACCAACTGTTGCTACTATAACAATGACTGGAACAACGATTGTTTCAATAATATCCCTTATTGTTGTTAACATTGAATCAAGCCATTCTTGTCCAGTATTAAACGTATAAGAAGCTCCCAACAAATTAACGAAATTAAGTAAAGTATTCATAATCTTTTCCCTTTCCACCCTTCTTTTATTTTTTTAACCACAGTTATAATATCACATATATAATCAAAGACAAAACAAATTTAGGTATTTTTTTAAAAATGAAAATTATTTGATAATTTGTTAATTTTTATCAATTTATGTATGATTACAAGTTTATCAAAGAATTGTATATTTTTATACTTTAGCTAATTAACGCTAAGATTGTTTCAACCAATGTAAGCGTATATTAGTGGACTATACAAATCATACAATATTTGGATTAACTAGCATAAATACACAATTGTTACAGTTATCAAATTATGCAATAATATTCTTTTTTTTAGTACATTCTTGTATATTTTATTCTGCCATATTTATAGATGTTTTATTCATTAAAAAATTAAAACAATAGTAAATTCAATTTATGACATAATAAATTTTGAGATAAAATATAGATTTTTCAAATAAACTAGATATTCTTTGACAAAAAGGTGTAATATTTCTATACTATTATTAGAATAATATTAATAATATACAAGGAAATGAAAAAATGGCAAAAGAAGATAAAGATAAACACACCAGTTTCGTGGCGTTTTTGCGATACATGATTTTTGCTGCGATTGCAGGATTCTTTGCATCATATATACTAGCATCATTCTTGGTAGAGGGCACGCTAGTATTTGACTTATCCCTGCTTGGCGATCCGACATTTTATGGAGTTTTCACTGCAGCGCTTGTAATTGTGGCATTGATACTTCTGCTTAATGTATCCGATGATGGATCAAAGTTATTTGGCAAAGGTAATTCAAGCAAAGCGAAATTGCGTAACAAAGACGGAATGGACAAATATTATAACACGCGCTGGATGGAGCCAAAAGAGTTGAAGAATGATCCACAATTCAAATTCCACTACTATGATGAATTAAAGAAATCTAATAACATAGGAGTTCCTATAAGGGCGGAATTGATTGGTGGAAAGTTACAGGTCAACATGTACAAAGCAAT
>CAJOPQ010000135.1 GCA_905236445.1 uncultured Clostridia bacterium | reverse complement strand
TATAGAGTATGTGTGTAAGATTTTTCTTTATGGTTTTAGCAAAGTTTTTGAACTGAGCATCATCTTTTATTTTTTGAATTTGATTAAAAACTTCTTCTATTGTGATTATGTTTTTGAAGAACTTGATCTCATACTTCATAGCAACTTTCGCCTTTGTGTTATCAAGGGTATCGGCAAATTTATTAACATCAGCCAATAGTTGTTTGTCGAATGGAATTTTATATTTCCAATCTTTATCCCATAGTACACTCATTATTTTTATCCTTATAACTTTTATTTTTTAATTTTGTCTACATAACTTACAATTTCATCTTCCATGCCATATTCTTTCATAGCCATATAGATATTTGCTTTGACAAATGCTGATCGGTTGCCCAAATCAAGCTTAGTGCCGTCTATCAATCTTCCATATAGATTGTCTTCTTGTAGTGCCATAGCATATGCATCGGTGACAGTGATTTCGAAATTTGATTCTTTGCAATCTTTCAGATAATCAAATATCTTAGGCGTTAACACTGCAGGTCCTGCATTGGCAATATTGCTATGAGCTTTGTCAATAGTTGGTTTTTCTACAAATTCTTCTACTTTGAAATATTTGCCGTTTCCTGACTTACGCACAATCCCATAAAGAGGAATGTCTTTGGTTTCGACTTCTGTACAAGCTATTACCATTTTCTTGTGCTCTTCATATTCCTTAATAATTTGCTGGAAGACGTTGTCGCCTTGTGTTACAAACATTTCGTCGCCAAAGCACATAACGAACGGATCATTTCCCACCCAAGTCTTTGCCATCTCTATAGCATGCCCAGTTCCTTTAGGAACGATTTGTCTTTTGAACACTATGCTTGCAAGTGATTCTGGAGTCTTGATGCTTTCTAATTCTTTTGTCTTGTTCTTTGCAATCAATCTCTCCTCTAACTCTACATTGCGATCAAAGTGATTGACAATACATTCTTTATTCCGACCTATTATTATCATAATATCTTCTATTCCTGCATTGTGCAAATCTTCTACTATTATTTGAATCAAAGGTTTATCTACAACTGGAAGCATTTCTTTTGGAATGCTTTTGCAGTAAGGCAAGAATCTTGTGGCAAGCCCACCGCATAGAACCACTGCTTTTTTAATCATAAAAATATCTCTCCTTATAACACTTTAAATATATTATTAAACTAAAAAAATTGCAACTCATTTTGAATAAGTTTCAAATAAAATATTTTGCTAAAGAAATCTAATAAAAATTGTTTGTTATAAAAATTGTAATAGTGTATAATTTGACCATAGATTAAATGAATATAAGGAGAAATAATATGGAATTCAAAGACAGTAAAACTTACAAAAATTTACAAGAGGCATTTGCAGGTGAGAGTCAGGCTAGAAACAAATATACATATTTTGCATCTAAGGCCAAGAAAGAGGGATTTGAGCAAATTGCAGCATTCTTCGAAGAGACTGCCAACAACGAGAAAGAGCATGCTAAGATATGGTTCAAAATGCTAAATGGTGGAGAAGTTCCAACAACTACAGACAATTTGCTTGCTGCAGCAGAAGGCGAGAATGGCGAATGGACAGAGATGTACGAGAGAATGGCGCAAGAGGCTGAACAAGAGGGATATAAGGATATCGCTTTTAAGTTCCGTGCAGTTGCAAATATTGAGAAAGAACACGAAGAAAGATATAGAAAACTTCTTGCAAACATTGAGGACGAGAGAGTATTCAATAGTGACAACGAGGAAATATGGATATGTAGAAATTGTGGATATATTCATACAGGCAAGACTGCTCCAAAAGTTTGCCCAGTATGTGCTCATCCACAAAGCTACTTTGAGAGAAAATCTAACAATTTCTAATTTTCAAGGTCAACAAGCGTTTGTTGACCTTTTTTGTGATGTTTCTTGATGCGGCTAGATATAAGTATATTTTAACTGGAGTAATGAAAAATTACATTTTTTATTTTTTGTATAGATAAGTTTTCACAAATTTTCTATTGAAAAATATTTGGCAATATGTTATCATTATAAAAAAATAGGGTGGTAATAATATGGACACTGAGAATGAAATTAGATTTTTAGAAGTTGATGAAGAAGAGTTGATAAAAAAGCTAGAAACTCTTGGTGCTGAAAAAATTTTGGATCACGCGAAACAGGTAAGATATGTATATGATCTTAATCCAAAACAACCGAATAAATGGATTAGGCTTAGGACAAATGGAACAAAAACCACATTGACTGTAAAAGAGTTGCAAAATACGACTGTAGATGGGACAAAAGAATGCGAGATAGAAGTGTCTGATTTTGAAAAAACAAATTTGCTTCTTAACGAACTTGGTTTTTTAGCCAGATCTAAACAAGAAAATATAAGGACCTTGTATAAATTATTTAATGTAGAGGTCGCCATTGATTCATGGCCAAAGATTCCAACATATGTAGAACTAGAGGGAAAAACAAAGGAAGAAATATTCTTTGTTGGCAAAATTTTAAATTTAGATGCACAAAAATTAACAACATTGGATGTTGCGTCAATATATCAAAGTTACGGAATTGATGTTTTGAAAATAAAAGATTTGACATTTGGAGATAAAAATAATGGTGTAAATTGACTAAATTTTTTTAAGGCAGTTGATTTCAACCATTTAAATTGGAGGAGAAAATGTTTGAAATAGAAATCACAGATAAGTATTTTGGCTTAAAAGAAACACAGTTGCAGAACCCGAGAACAAGACTTGGTGCTCGGGGGGTAGTTGAGGATAAAAATGGAAATATAGCGATTTTTAATAAAAGCTTCAAAAATGAATATAAGCTCCCAGGTGGAGGAATTGAAGAAAATGAAGACAAATACACCTCGTTTGCTAGAGAGGTAATGGAAGAAGTTGGTTGCACAATAAAAGATGTAGAATTTGTAGGTACAGTTAAAGAAATAGAAAGCAAGGAAAATTTTGTTCAAGAATCCTATGTGTTCTTTGCAAAAGTTGATAAACTAACCAGTACATTGCATTTAACTGAAAAGGAACAAGAAGAGGGAGCAAGATTGCTTTGGTTGAATCCAATCCGTGCGCTTAGGACAATGCAAGATTGTTTAACCCAACTAAAAGAGTCTAAATATGACAATATCTATAGAAGCAAATTTATGGTAGTACGAGATATCGAAATTCTTAAGAAATATTTAGATAGTAACAAGAAATTTTAACATATCACACTCGAACACCAAACACTTATTAACAAATACAAATATAATTTTGTTTTTTGGGGTG
>CAJOPQ010000134.1 GCA_905236445.1 uncultured Clostridia bacterium | reverse complement strand
TCACCCTTCATGTCTTCCTGTAAAGCCTGTCGTCTCAATCTATCAGCAAGATCTTGTTCACGATCAGCAGTGCCCATTAGATCGTTATATCTCTTTCCAATACCGAACTTAGTATTACCAGTCATCTTTTTTATTTCAGCTTGTTTGTTTACATTCTTAATTACATTTGCCTTTTCTTCACTTTCTTTTCCAATTTGTTCATCCAATTTGGCACGACCATCTTTCGTTAACCAAGGCATACTTTTGTTAACAGCTTGCATAATTCCAGTACTATTCAATGTATTCTTAGCTAAGGCTTGACCTCTATAAACACTTCTTAAACGCTTTTGAGTTGTATGACGCTTATCAGCAGCTTTCTCCTCGTAGTTATTTGCTTCTTCGGTAAGAGCATCTGCTTCCGCCTGCAATCGTTCTTGATCTTCAGGTGTTTTAGCTGCATTAGCTTCCTCTTGCTTTTTCGCAGCAGCGTCTCTTTTTTCTTGAGCCATATCCGTGTATTTTTTTGCTTTTTCATTGTTTATCATCGCACTAGCACCGTTTCCTATAAAAGCTGCCCCAGCCGTTGCCAACGCCAAACCACCAGCCGCTACAGCTGCACCTTTCTTAACAGTTTCGCCTACTTGCTTCTGCATACCTTCGCCTTCTTGCATAACATTGCCAACACCCATCAACTCTGCAATAATGCCAACAATATCTTTGATCATCATACAGCCAACTAGCAAAATTACAATTTTGGTTATACCGTTATATAAGAAAGCTAGAGGATGGTCATCAAAGAATTCCACATTTGAGATAATTGGGAATATTCTTAAGAATAAGTTAAACGCCGCTACAACTGCATATCCAGAGAATAATTCACTTAAGAATTTTCCTTTCCATTTGTTAAGTGCAGCACCGTCATCTAACACAGTCATTGCGACCGGATATGGGGATATTATCAAAAGGATTGACACCTTATACAGCCTCATAACAAGTCCAAATATTGTGCTTGTTATTGCTTTAAGCATAAACCAACCACCAATTATCAAGATGACATAATCAATCCTCTGGATATTATAGAAGAAATATACTGCATCAACATTTGTATAATTGAGGACTTCGCCCTCCTTCAAATGATAAGCACAACAATTATTTTTGGGGATTCTCTCAGCATTGCTACTCAGTTTACAAAACATAGAATCAAGTTCATCAGCATCGCTAATTGTAAGGCCCAACTTTTCTGCTCCTTTAACCTCACCTTCAGGTTCTAATCGATATACTTTGAAGTCACCGCCATTAAGAGGGTCCGTATGCCCCGAATCATTTTTATCATAAATAAGCCCTGTCTTAGTATCTATGGAGTAATCACCAATAAGAGGCAAAAAATTACCAAATGCATACTTACCAGAGTCCCATCTTGTATATCCTACAGGGTTATTATCCCTATAAGGATTTGCACTATATACAGACTCCTTAAATAAGATGCCAGCTATAGATGCATCACTCTCTCCCTTGGTTGCAGCATCTACCGCGCCTATCAACATATTGCTAACTGCAATTCCTAAGAAACTAGAGAATGGAATAAGGAAAAACAAAAATATGGATTTCAAACAATTCTTAATTATTGGACCTTTTGCATTCTTAGACCCTTCTGTTGTCCACTCCAATCTTACAATCTGGACAAGAGCAAAACCAAATACTAAGAAGATAGATAGCATCATAATTGCTAGCAAAGCATTGAAAATTACATGACTTTCATCATTGAAAACTATTTCCTCTAGTACATTAACTTCTTCATCCAGTCCACACAATTTACGCATAAACGATTCCATAAAATCGATAAATACTAAGAACCAGTGAACTAAATAATACAAAAATCTAAAAATTAAATCTGCAAAAAATCCGCCTAAGATTGCCAGACCAATAATTGCTGCTGTAATTAGTAAAATAACTAACGCTGTAATCATTTGTTTTCCATTCCCCTATACTTACTCGTATTATATGTATTTTACAACAAAATATAGATTATGGCAAATTAATTAATAGGCATTTAGAAAACTACATTTTTTGACACAATATTAATTAATCAAAGCCATGTTAGAACATTTGCTTATACATTCAAAGTTAAATGATTATTCAATTATTCATCACAGATACAATCAAGCTCATATTCGCATACACAATTTGCAAATTTAACACATAATACAAAATTTTTACAGAGAAAACTAGTCGAAATTTCCAACAAAAAAAGGCTATATGTAGCCTTAATTGTGGCAATTGCATATAACCTTATATTTTATAATTATTACTTGTTACCTTTCTTCTTATTAGATTTCTTAGAAGATAAGATTAGATATACTACGACACCACCAACTATTAAGATGGATACAATTAGAAGAATTGTACCAACTACGTTAGTAGGATTGGTTGTAGACTCTTTTGTCTCACTAGATACGGTAATAGTCTTAGTCTCCTTAACATCATTAACACCGTCATCAAAAGTAATTGTTAGAGTATAACTACCTTCTTTCGAGAACTTGTAGTTAGTTTCTCCATTAATAATAGTAACTACTTTATCTGGATCGGTAATGGATATAATATAGTCAGTTATAGTTGACTTCTCACCGTTGTTGATATCTGTAACTTCGAACATAGAAGTAATTCCCTTACCCCACTCATCATTAAGTTTTAATGTAGAAGGAACTTCTTCTTTCCAAGTAATTGTTGGAGCATCTGTATCTCCAATATATAGAGTAAACTTCTTAGTAGTGTTATTCAATTTGTACTCTACAGTGTATACGCCTTGAACTGCGTTAAATGAATAATTGTCGTCCTTAGCACTTACTGTCTGAGTTACACCATTAGCATTCTTAACAGTAGGCTTAATCTCAGTATTATTGATCTCAGAATCATACTGATTCATTGCAACACCAAATGGAATTACAATCTCGTTAACAGCCTTAGAATCATCCCATACATAATGGAAATCGTCTGCGAATACAGATTCATCAACAGAAATTGTTGTATAATCTTTGTCACTAACTTCTAGACTGTATACCTTAGTGAAAGTATTACCATTAGCATCTTCGCAATTATATGTGATCTCGTATGTTCCAGCAGTAAGAGTGCTAAATCCTCTGTTGTATTGGTTGCTTGTAATTCTAGCATTGTCTGGAGTACGAGTCAAAGTTGCAACATATGTGCATTCCTCGTCAGAATTGTCTACAACTGTTGCCTCTGGGAATGGAATAAATTCGCCAACATAATATGTTTTGCTAATTGTGCTCTCGCCAATAATATCTGTATCTAGCACAATATCAGATGGACTAGCTGTATCATTAACCAAAACTGCAAAACTATAAGTTGAGATATTGCCACCTTTGTCTGTAGCAGTTACTGTAATTGTGTATTGACCTGCAGATGCAAGCTCAAATTCTCCAAGAGATACATAGTAGTGATAGATATATCCATTTGCATCGGAATTCTCTGTCAAAACTTGAGTGAAAGTTGGAAGGAATGACTTAGAATTGCCAAGAGCATCTGTAATAGTACCTGTAACTGACAAGTTAGTAG
Organism: uncultured Clostridia bacterium; assembly: GCA_905236445.1. Lineage (GTDB taxonomy): Bacteria > Bacillota > Clostridia > Christensenellales > UBA1242 > UBA11490. Next base: position 448 of record CAJOPQ010000134.1, on the reverse strand, counting down.
AATCTTCTTTGTCTTTAATAATAAGATTAGGAAGTTTTACCTTGTAATTATTCTCTGCAGAATATTGATTGAATGGTGCGATATATTTGTCTGTATCAACACTAATAAGACCATTAGTGCCAACAGATACTGATACTGGTTCAGATAATGTGCTACCATTTTTCGTATAGTAATCATTCACAATCTCAGTAATCTTATCTTCATTCATCTTGGTAATAATGCCAGCAAGAGTAGTCTGATATTCATATTCTGCCAATGCAATAACTGATGCAGTAGTATCTTCTTCTACGCTAACATAAGTAATCTTAGAAGAAGTTGCTGTAGCAGAATCTAGCGACAAGGCTGTCATCCAATCAGTTGCAGCAGTGTATTCTACCTTGAAATATGCAACCTCGTTATTGTTTAACTCACTATGATCAGCCATAGATATAGAATATTTACTATTATT
>CAJOPQ010000133.1 GCA_905236445.1 uncultured Clostridia bacterium | reverse complement strand
TATTAATAATAAAGAATTTAATAATATGATTTAACACATTTGACTTTTGTAACAGGTGTGTAGTAAACTATATGTGTAACATATTGCTACAGTATTTATTGTACTATATAGCTTAAAATTTGCATACTAAATTTAGCGATATTTTTTATATTAAATAATTGCATTTAATAATTCAAAAAAAATGAGGACAATTATGGAAGAAAAGAAACAAGATAGAAGAATATTAAAGACTAAAAAAGCAATTCGTAACGCTTATGCAGAATTAATTTCTACCAAAAATATAAATGATATAACAATCAAAGATATTGCAGAGACTGCAGATATAAGCAGAAAGACTTTCTATTACTATTACGAGGGAATTTGGGCAATTGAGGAAGAAATTGAAAATGAATTAACACTTATGCTAGACAATGCAATACAGGGAATGGATTTACATAGTGTCATGCAAGATCCCTATGTTATATTCGAAGATATCAACAACATAATTAATATGGATTTAGACTTTTTTAGTTCACTTATTATTAATAACAAAAATTCCTCACTTATTGCAAAATTTGTTGATGTCTTAGAATCTTACTTAGAGAAATCACTAAAATCTCAAACACAGCTGGATAGCGATACAATAAGTATAATTTCGAAATATTGCATATCTGGAATGTTGGCAATATATCAGACTTGGTTCTTATCTGACAGAAAACAATCTATAGAGCAACTATCTAAAAATTTAAGTGTTATAATGTTTGACGGACTAAATGGGATTATTAACAAAAAATAAAATTACTAAGTATATGTTTGACTAAATTACCCTTTTGTGGTAATTTTTTTTACATTCGTGTTTTTTTATTGGCTTAATCATTATCATTTTTCAATTTTTAAATATCTGACCGTATTAGTCAAATGACTTTTATTGGTTAAATTAATTTTAGATACTATTTAAAAATATTTTGTTTATTTGCATATATATTTTATACTAAAGAAAATCTAAGAAAGGAGAAAAAAGTATGAAAGGTAAATCTAAGAAAAGTGTAGGTGTAATAATTTTGTCTATTATTGTGAGCATTGTTGGACTATGTTGTTGTATTCCACTATTTATTAATGTATGGAACGCAACATTCAAAATTTTCAATTCTACAACTGTAGAGAATGCAGGAGGATTCTTTGATGACTATAGCGATGTAAAACAATACTTCAAAATGGATAATCAAGGTTTTGCAGATTGGGCATCTATGATTGCAGGAATAATGCTTATAGTAGCGCTAGCTGCAGCAGTATTATATACTATTGCCTTAATTGTAGAGATTTGTGGTAAAAGAAACAAATCAACCAAAGCTGTTAAGTTTGTCTCATCACTTATAATGTTAATTGCTGGAATTGCTATAGTAGTTTTCACTCTTATTTTCGTTATTCCTGCAACTAACATGTACTCTATGAGTATGGGCACTGGTGCAATTCTTGCTATAATTTTCCCAACTTTTGCAGGGTTAGTTGGCTTGTTGTCTGCTAGATAATAACGGAAGAAAGATTATTTCAATAAGTTAAAAAAAAGGAATTTTTATGGTAAAATTCCTTTTTTTATAATCATTATTGTGCTTTTATCAATGTGACTTGGAAAAAAACTGTTTTAATGCAAAAATAATTCTATATCTATAGTTATATATTGTGGTTTCTAATATGATTTTAAATCAAATACAACGCAACTCTAAATGTAACATTAGGATGGTGATTGTTCCCCGGCAATGGATCTCTTATTGCCGCTGGATACCTATTCCCTTGACAAGAGCCTCCCATAAGGTTATATCCACCACCACGCATTACGTAATTTGTACCTTTTCTTTCCCTTGTCCATTCCCAATTATTACCTGCCAAATCGTAGATGTTGTTGGCTTTGGCATCTTCCCATGCGCCTGTATAGTTTCCTCTTGCCCCAACTGAGAAAGTATCGTTGGAATAATTGCCCCAGCTAGTACTATCACTTTCAACCTGTGCTTTCGTCTTGTTTCCACTATCTATTAACCACTGTAGCGCGGTGTCCCAGTTTATCCCCCAAGGAAAAAATCCCTGCACTGTATCATTATCTTCATATATTTTGGCACACGCACCAACGGTGTCTTGAGGAGAAAATTGCACCCAGATTTGTCCCGGATTATCTTGTGTTATACGCTTACTTTGTGGTAGATTATTGTCACCCTTGCTTGCTTCATATCTTCCCATGTAGAATCCACCAAACTTTTCTACGCTTAGAACCATATTCTTATAAGATGTTAAGTCCGTTTCGTCGTGATAATTTGAAATAGAATCTCCACTGAAATAACTGCCAAAATCTCTAATTTCTAGTTTTGTTGTTGTGGTTGGAATCCAAACATATTCACTTCCATCAGGCCCTACAACAACTAGTCCTGTATTGATGATTTTTTCTTCTTCTTTATTTGATAATTCAAAGTCTTTAGGTATATATGCTATATCGCCGTTATCGTCTACATATTTCGTGATTTCTTCAT
>CAJOPQ010000132.1 GCA_905236445.1 uncultured Clostridia bacterium | reverse complement strand
GCCTACTTCATGATTGGAAACGCTTATTATATACTCGGTCAATACAACAATGCAATAAAATATTTATTGCAATCGCTTGAATATACTCCACCAAGAGCAAATATTTGTTGCGTAATTGGCGACTGTTATTTACAACTAAATGATATATATTTGTCAAAAAAATGGTATATATTGGCAACTAAGTGCGATATGGATACAAAAAATAGCGCATTTACCACATCGACTTATTTCAACTATTACCCATATCTAAGGTTGTGTTATTGCAGTTATAAAGAAGGTAATTTGTTAGAAGCGATAGAATATAATAACAAAGCAAGCAAATACAATCCATCTGGTGCCGAAGTAATATATAATAATAATTATTTCAATAGTTTAATCAAAAATAAAAATGCTTAAATTAATCTTTAAGCATTTTTGTTACTCAACATATAATCAATTACCCTATCGGCGACTTTCAACCCATCTTGTGCACTACTCATTATGCCGCCTGCATAACCAGCACCTTCCCCTATGGCGAATAATCCTTTTACACTTGTGGACAAATTTGCATCTCTAACAATCTTTACAGGACAGCTACTCCTAGACTCTACAGCAATAAGTAAATTTTCTGGTTTCGCAAAGTTTTTTATTTTCTTTTCAAATTTTGGCAAAGCATTCCTAATTGACTCTACAACAAAATCTGGCAAACATTGAGATAAATCTTTGAATTCCACACCCGGTCTGTATGTAGCTTCTATCACTTTATCTTTATCCCACGCAACATTTAGAAAACTTCCAACAGTTTGGCACGGAGCATAGTAGCTTTTGCCAGCAATATCAAATGCTGCTTTCTCATATTTGTTAATCATATCAAATCCCGCCAATACATCATCTGACTTGAAATCTTCCGGCGTTACATTAACAAGAATTGCTGAATTAGCATTCCGTCCGTCTCTAGCAAAATAACTCATGCCATTAGTGACTATTGTACCCTCTTGGCTACTGCTAGCAACAACCACTCCTCCGGGACACATACAGAAAGTAAATACACTTCGCCCATTATCTAAATGCTCCACAAGTTTGTAGTCGGCAGCAGGCAATCTATCATCTTTAATCCCATATTGCGACATATTAATATCTTCTTGTGATTGCTCTATCCTTACACCAATAGCAAAAGGCTTCTGCTCCATGGCAATATTTTTTTGTTTCAATTCATCAAATACATTTTTTGCACTATGTCCAACAGCAAGAATTACGGTATTGCTTTCTATCGTTTCAATTTCTGCTTTTTCATTCTGCACAGTAATTCCATATACCATGCCGTTATCAATCAATATATCTATCAATCGTGTTCTGAATCTAACCTCACCACCACTTGTTATAACATCATTTCGTATATTTTTGACCATATGAACTAGATTGTCTGTTCCAATGTGTGGTTTTGATTTGTAAAAGATTTCTTTTGGCGCACCATGTATTATAAATTCATTTGTAACAATCTTGCAATATTCATTAGAAACATTTGAATTTAATTTGCCGTCACTAAATGTACCAGCACCACCTTCACCAAAATGCACATTTGAGAAAGTATCAAGCGTACCTTTTTGCCAAAACTTATCTATCTTTAATTTCCTTTCATCAACACTGTCGCCTTGCTCTATAACAATTGGGTTAAGTCCAGATTTTGCTAATTTAAGTGCCATCATCATTCCAGCAGGACCAAATCCCACAACAATCGGCCTAGCTCCGTTATAGTTAATATTTTGTCTAACGATTCCCGCATGAGACACATCAATATCCTTAAGATTATCTAACTTATGATCAGTATCAAAAGCAACATTTAAGTTATAATACACATCTGGCTTTCGCCTAGCATCTATACTTTCTTTTATTATTTCATAACGCTTTATATCTTTAACTTGAATTTTACATTTCTTAGCAATAGCGTTAACAACATCTTTCTCAGTATATCCTATTTCTAATCTTAAGCCTTCTAATAATTTCATATATTATCTCCAACTATCTTCGCACTAGTCCAAGCCCATTGCAAATTATATCCACCACACACTCCATCGACATCACACGCTTCGCCAACCACATATACACCTTTGTTATCAATACACATAAGGCTATCATCTAGATTGGCAAGACCAACTCCACCACTCTGTACTTGATAATTATTTCCATAATTACCGACAAAAACGGTATAGTTTTTGACACAATGTATCAACCTTTTGAAAATTTCTACTGATGTATTAGACAATTGCATATTATCAAACTCATACTTATTCAATATATTTTTACACAGTGCTTTGTGCAAATAGCCTTCCAACATTTCTAATAAAGTATAATTAGGATTGTTTGATTTGCATCGTTTAAACTTATTAAGCATATCTACCATACTTATCTTTGGAATCAAATCAATTGATACTGTAGCTGTATAGTTATTCCTTCTTGCAAGCATAGAGGATAGGTTAAAAATAACAATTCCACTAATTGCATCTTCTTTGAAAAGCACTTCTCCAATCTCACAAAAATTACCTGAAGTGACCTTTACATTACTTACCCTAACACCGTCAAGACCAACATTCCTTGCACTCTTTAGACTAACAAGGCTAGGTCTAAAATTATTATATTTGATATCAAATTTATCCAACATACTTCCACTGTTGCCACCTGTAGCAATCACAACTTTGCGTGCATCAATTGTTTTACCATTGCTTAATACAATATGAAAAACACCGTCTACTTTGCTAACTTCTGCAACACTAGAATTATACAATATATCTATATTGCCTCTTTGATGAAGTTGCAATAGCAGTGTATCTAACACACTATTAGCAGAGTTGGATAATGGATAACATCTTCCCTCTTCGTCAGCATATATTTCCAGTCCCATTTTTGCAAATAATTCAATGGTCTGAGCATTATTAATTTGATTGAAATACCTTTCTACATTTGTATCGTTATAGTAACTAGAATTTAAATTCATATTAGTAATATTGCATCTACCATTGCCTGTCGCAAGAATTTTTTTACCCAATCTATCGCTTTGTTCAATTATTGCTATTTTAGCATTCTTTCTTGCATTAATCGCAACAAATATTCCACTTGCTCCACCACCAATAATCACAGCATCATACATCATATCGCGTCACTCCTAAGATCAATTATTTTGCCGTAAATAGAACTTCGCACATATATCTCATCTGCACTATATAGATCAAAATAACAATGTATTTGCTTCTTGCGTCTTAACTTGTACTCATTACCTTTCTCGTCTACATATTTCAAATTATCTGTATATTTGCAATTGTTACAATCACCACCCAAAGCAACTCTAATAGGACAATGACAAAGAGTCATAAGTGCAGGCCTTCCTTTGGCATATACTATTCCACAAGGCTGGTATTTCTTTAACTCCAGTGAATATATGAAATTATGCACACCTAGGTCAAGCAAAGTCTTGGCTGTGAACATGTTGTACACATTCATGCTTGTTCCTGCAATAGATCGATATTTTTTCGCAAAATTGACATGGCAGTAATTATTGATTATAATTCCAATCTTGATACAATCTAACAATTCTGTCAGCACTTCCAATTCTTTGCCAGTTGACACAATTGGCAAATCTAAATAAATATGCTCTTTTGTAAACCCTCTTTGTAACAACTTATCTACCATAATTTTTACATTTTGTGGTGCATAATCTTTTGGCGATATTATTATATCATAATTTATCCCTTTAGTTAGTTGTACAACATCGTCAATAATTACAAAATCCTCTTTTGGTGTTTTGACTTGTGGCGCAGTTATATCAATGTCACAAATTTTAACTTGTGGCATACTCAATTCATATATCTTAATAATCTCATTTTGCAGTTCTTCTGCCACTCTTCTTCTTAAATCATTAAGTAAGGATACTGGAATAAACACTTCATCTAACTCAACATTTAACATCTGCAAAACAAAATTTGTGTCATTGAGCCTACTAAGACTTCTGTAACAATCTTCATAAGTACACGCCTTAGTTCTGGCCTTAGAGGCTACATCATCAGATTCTACTTCAACATGTATATTAGCATACTTTGCTTCTAGTTTTATCTTGCTATTAACCTTAGCAGTTAATGTCAAATCAATATGGAGTTTTCTCACATATTGCGTCAAAATTGCCTCTTTTGCCGTAGATTTAAGCAAATACACATCAGAATTAACTTCTGGCATATATTTGGTAAAAATCTCGTATATTTCGTTTTGCAATCTATTGACATTCCCAACACCAATACTAACAGTTTTATTATTACCTATCAGTCTGATTGCATCATTTTCGCCTATCGCTTCGGACAATTTCAATGTTACTCTGTGTATGTCTTTGAAGTCCTCTACTTTGGTTACTTTTCCTATCTTTTTACCTTCGTGATTGTTAAGTTTCGGATTAATTATGTCAAAGTTGTCCGTTAGATATGCACTATCATTGAACTCTCCTCTAGAAAAAACTTCTTGCATTTTATGTTTTTCTTTCTCTATGTCAACACCTTCAAAAGCAAGTACTTTTCTATAACTTCTAACCGTCTGAGCAACATAGCTAGCTCGCTTCAATCTACCCTCTATCTTAATGCTTGTAACACCAGCATCTTTCAATTCATTCAGTCTTCCTATCAGGCTTAGATCTTTAGGAGAAAGATAGAATCCCTCTCCTATCTGCTTATCTTCCTTAAAAATCTTGTAAGGTAGCCTGCAGAGTTGTAAACACTTGCCCCTGTTGCCACTATTGCCGTTTTTTAGCGAACTTAAATAGCAATTTCCAGAAAAAGCCACACATAATGCGCCTTGCACAAAGTATTCAACCTCTAGATTGGTGTTATCCCTGATTTGTCTAATATCCTCCAATTTTGTTTCTCTTGCAAGTACAACCCTAGCAAACCCCATTTGTTCTAACAACTTAGCACCTTGCAAGTTATGTATTCCCATTTGAGTACTTGCGTGCAGCACAATGCCTTGAAAATGTTTCTTCAATAGCATAGCCATTCCAAAATCTTGGATTATAAACGCATCTACTTTTGCACCAACTGCAACTTTGATTGTCTTAATAAAGTCTTCTACTTCATCATCAGCCACTAATGTATTAACTGTCAAATACACCTTTACGCCATATGTGTGCGCAAAACGTACAACATCTGCAATGTTGTCAAAATTGAAATTATCTGCTTTGATTCTTGCATTGAAATTAGATAACCCTAGATAAACTGCATCTGCACCGTTGTATATCGCACATTCTAGACTCTCCCTGTTGCCTACAGGTGCTAATAGTTCCATGTCACAATCCTTCTTACTTAGTCAAAATCTAATATAATTGTATCATATAATCCAAGATAAATAAATACATAATTTGATTAAAAAAATATTATTTGCATACAACTATAACTAATGGAGCACATAATATGAGAAAATTAAACATTTTAATTGTTATGCTTATTATTTTATCCAATATATTTGTTGTCGCTTGCGATAACGATGCTTTTGGAGGAATGAGTATCAACTCTACAGATACAGTTGTCGGAGGCACTGTATTCGACACCAAGAATCTAAGGCTAATTAGAGGCGATGTTAGAGGCGACATAGATTACAGCGTAAAAGTAATAGGTAGCACTACAGAGGTAAATGACTCAACATGGAACAAGTGGTTTGGAGATGAAGAAAGTGATGTTCTTGGCAAGCTTGTTGTGTGCCTAAAACTCAAATACGATGACAAATTGGCTAACGATCCCAACGCAACAATTACGTTGCCAGACTACAGTAGTGAAGATGGCACAAAGACATTTGTATTATCTGAAGTGCAAGATGGCACAGTTGATAACAATTTTGTATATATTATTCTTAATCCAAAACACAATCAAGTTACTATGGTGTTAACTTACACCCACAACAAAACTAAAAAAGAAACTCGTTATCTAATAGATATGGTAGGTGTTAATGTAGACTTCAGCCACCTACAATAAAAGAAAGCATTTGTATTCAAATGCTTTCTTTTGTTCTCTTTTGTTGTAAAACTATTTTTGGTTAGAAATTAACCATTTACAATAAATGTATGTTCATTAATTTGAGTCAAAATTTGAAAATTTTGTCCAAAAACACTGAAAGAATCATCATTTTTAATAATGTTAGAACATATCACAAATATTTCTTGATTATCCTCTATCATCATTAAGTTACAATATCCATTATCGTACTCCTCAAATTTTCCCAACAGTTCACCATTCACATCGTAAGCTAAATAAGTATTTACAATTTGACCTGTAATAGGAGCAAAACTAAATGTGTTGTTAGTATTATCTAATTGGAAATAAGATTCATATGCTGTGTGACTTACTAAATTACAAACTTGAAATTTTATTATATTATCTTCTTCATTAGTATAATTTACAATATATTGTTTAGTGTAATAACTTACAACATCAACTAAAATGTAATCACCAAACACAGTAATGCTATCAACGATATTACTTATATATTCTCCTTGTTTGGATTGATATGTTGTGTATGAAATGTTGTTATTAGTCAAATATTCAATAACATGATCATAAGTCAAATCTTCTTCTGATGTTATTATATCCTTTGGCTGAACCAATATAGGAATTTCTACTATATAGTCTCCTCTCCAAGGGTTAGCCTCGTTTGTCTTATCTATCTTCAAATTGAAATACGCCGAATACAAACCTGCTTTAGAAAAATCGACTTGTGAAATGTCTATATTCTTCAAATCATTCTGTGTTATTTGATATACAGAATATTGATCATTATATAGATGATAACAGACTCCTTCCCCTATTAGATTCATCATTGAAGAAGCAATATCAGAGACATTATTAGCCATTGGTAATAATACATATGATCTATCAAATGTATTACCATATTCACTAATTTCACACAAGTTAGCATCTTTGATATTATTAACCATTGGATCAAAAACTTCTACACAAAATGACACTTCCTCGCCATTGACAAGTATATTTACTTCGTATTTACCAGCAACTGAGAAATTAACATCTTGCTGATTTGTTATCATTGATGGCAATACTATATACTCTAACTTTTCATCATCTGAACTAAATTGGTAACCATCTCTATCATTATATAAAAATTGTATTTTTAAATATGTTGGAAATATATCAGTAGCTTTAATTGACACCTCATAATTAGAATATAAAAAATCATCAAGCGATAACGAGCCAAATCCTATCATTGGATAACTACAATGCCAATTTGCTTGGTTATAAAATTGCACTCTTATCTCACACTGATTACCATAACTGTCTCCATAAGTATAACCATACATTGTTTGTTGCCATTGATGTTCTGTTACTTCTTCAAACAATACATACTGAACACCATTAAGTTCCCCTATGCATTTGTTAAAATAATGTCTATTGGTAAAAATATCTGTTCCTTGAGGAAGAGGTCCTAGATTATACACATTATTAGTCTTATTATCACTGTACACAAACGTATCTGATTCTTCATCTATAACAACAACATCAAATGTTGCTGTATGTATCTTGTTAGTTAATTTATTCTTAACTGAGACTTCCACCTCATACTTATCTGTATCAACTTCTTTAAAATCACTTACATACAATGAATCAACTTCTGTCTCATTACCAAATTGATCTGTTATGTATCCTCTTAACCATGGAAATGACTCTATAGAGTCTGTTGGAGTCTCGTACATTACCACTTTCTCAACATTGATTGAGAATGTATAAGTCTTTGGGACCTCCAATTCTGAATATCTAGCAGTTCCATCACTTAAATTAAATTTGTAGAATATATATTGTCCATCTTCGCTATAAGCACTTTTGATACTAGTAATAGTTGCAGCATCTTTTCCATTAGCACCATCTTTACCGTCTTTTCCGTTGGTACCATCTTTACCGTCTTTACCGTTGGTACCGTCTTTACCATTGGTACCGTCTTTACCATTGGTACCGTCTTTACCAT
>CAJOPQ010000131.1 GCA_905236445.1 uncultured Clostridia bacterium | reverse complement strand
TTCAAGAGTTGTAGACATATTCTCTCTAGCTTCTTTCTTTATCGGACCATTTTCTTCATTTATAAACACATAACGCATAAAGAATATATCATTTTGCATGAATAAGAGAGTATCTTCAGATGTTCTTGTAGTAAGAACATCTGCAGCTGTAGCTGTATACATACCATAATTGTTTTTGTATGTAGTTATATGACCGTTCAATTCGGTTGTTTCACCTAAAAGACCGGTAATAAACACATCATATTCATTATCACCTGTTTTTACATATTTTATTGTTACTTCAGCGGTATTACCATCTACAAATGTAACTTTCTTCGTTTCTTCAAAAGTTGCTCCGACATCTTGATTACCTAATGCTTTTTCAAGTGCAACTAAAGAAGAATCTCCATCAAGCCTTAACAAATCTTTTACAAAAGGTGCATAATCCGTACCTATATAATCGAAACCTTTAACTCCTATCGGTTCTAAAGCTTTATCTATTTGAGTTTGTACTATTTCAGGGATATATCTCATCATAAAGTCAGATGTGTAACCTGTTCCGTCAATAGTTACATTTTCAATTATTTCTTCACTTATATTTTGTGAAGCAATATCTTTCCATTCTCCAGATTCACTTTGTGCTACAGGATACCAATTCTTTTGATAAATAACACTGTATGAGCCATCTTCATTTGCTACAATTCTTTGTACGGTATATTCTATTCTTGCATATTGGTTAATTGTATGAGAAACGTTGTTTTCATCCACATAAGTAACTGTATCATATACTACAGGTTCAAAGTTAGCATCACTCAATGAAGGTTGTATTTTAATAAGCTCAGCATTTAATTGTTCAAGAGTTATTGTTCCGTTTTGATATTGTTCAAATAATTCATGAACTTTTTGAGAAACATCCGTTAAACCTTGGTCTGCCAACATTTTTATAAATGTTGCAACATAATTTCCGTTAGCAGATTGTTCGTTTGCATAAGCTTTTGCTCTTAAATTATATTTAAGAACTTTTTCTTTATATTCTGCTGTTTTGTTCATATCGAATATAAGAGATCCGTCTGCTGCATATAAATTGTAACCCAATTGAACGAGAACATCTCTTGATATTTGACCATCTTCATTAAACATCTCAATATCATCTAATCCTATTGAAGCTAAGTAGTCTTTGAATAATTCAACAAATTCTTCATCTACTACTAAATTTTCTTCTCCGTCTTCTTTCAATAATATTTGTGCCATTACTCTAATAGAATCACTTATCTTTTTTGTCATCATAGCTTGATATTCAGCTGCTTTAGATTCCAACACATAACCGTTAGCATCAAAATATTCTGCATATTCCGGTTTTATTTCACCATCTTCATCATATATGAAAGCACTTGGTTGGAAATCAAAATCCACCAATGTTAACAATTGTTCTAAGCTATATCCGTTATAATCTGCAGTATAGACGTTATCAGTGATGATAACATTGTTGATATCAAATATAAATTTACCACCTTTATCAAACGGATATTCGTCATATGTATTTCCATTTTTAGAAACTTCAAAATACGAATTTAGATTTTTATCCATTTTAACAACAACATCAAAACCTTCTCTATGAAGTTGTTTTATCGCAGATTCAATTTGTTGAACTTTTTCTAAACTGAAAGAAAAATTACCATCTTTATCATAAGGATAAATTTCTACTACAACACCTTCAATAATTACTTCATAATACAACTCATGATTTCCGTCTATTTTAGGTGTAACATCCAAACCTACATTAGCCATATAATCTCTGGCATTTGTCAATATATTTAAGCTATCTATATCAAATGTAAATTTGCCATCTGCATTAAACGGATAAACATCATATACCGCTCCGTTTTTCTTTACAGACCAATATAAATTTTTATTTGAATCGAATTTTTCTGTTACGGTATATCCCTTATCAGCCAAATCTTGTTTTGCTTTTATTATATTTTGTACATCGGTTACAACTGTACTTATAAATTTACCGTTTGCATTAAACAAGTATACGGTTGACGTAACACCGTCTTTTGATACTTCCCAATACATATTGTTATTTGCATCAAATTTTTCTTCTATTGTGTAACCTAATTTTGTTAATTCCGCTTTTGTACTCAAAATATTTGTGGTATCAGATACGATTGTTGTTTTAAATTTGTTTGCAGAATCAAACAAATATACAGTAGCGGTAACACCATCTTTCGACACTTCCAAATACATATTATTATCACTATCAAGTTTATCTTCAATTGTGTAACCCAATCTTGTCAATCTTGATTTTGTATCTATTATGTTTTGAATATTTTCTACAATATTAGATCTAATGTTACCTGCTGTGTCATAAGGATATACAGAAATTGTTGTACCATTTTTTGTTACTTCCCAATAATGTATACCTTTAGCATCAACTTTTTCTTCTTTTGTAATACCCT
>CAJOPQ010000130.1 GCA_905236445.1 uncultured Clostridia bacterium | reverse complement strand
ACATCTACTTTATTGTTATCAATAGTCATATTTAGCACGTAAAATGGGAAGTTATTCTTCATAATATAACTTTCATACGCTTTGAAAATGGCTGTAGAAATTGTCTGATTAATAACATATCTACCATTAATTATTATCGTTTGGTACGTTCGATTTGGTTTGGTAAATGCAACTTTTCCAATATAGCCATCGACCTTAATATTATTTCTAGTGAAATGTACCTGTATTAAGTTATTGACTACAGACTTGCCATAGACAGAATATATAGCATCAAATAATCCATTGCCACTAGAATTGTACACAATTTTGCCATCGGCGACATATTTGATTGAAATATCAGGATGTGACAAAATAATTCGGGCGACAATATTGGTTATATCGCCTTCTTCAAGTCTTGGTTTGCGAAGAAATTTTTTCCTAGCAGGTATATTATAAAATAAATCTTCAGATATGACAGTCGTTCCATCAGGACAACCAATTGGCTCCATTTTTTCAACTTCACCACCATTAATCTTGATAATATTGCCACAATTTGCATCATGAGTTTTGCTAATCATTGTAACTTTACTAACAGCCGTAATGGTAGAGAGTGCTTCTCCACGGAAGCCAAGTGTACCGATATTATATAGATCATCGACTGTTGAAATTTTGCTAGTTGTATGTGGCAAAAAGGCTATCTTCATATCTTCTTGTTGCATGCCACAACCATTGTCAGACACGCTTATAAAAGTTGTGCCACCGTCTTTGACCTCAACAGATATCATAGTAGAGCCAGCATCAATGGCATTTTCCATTAATTCTTTCACTACACTCGATGGCTTGTCTATTACTTCTCCAGCCGCTATCAAACTGTATACAGACTTGTCTAATATATTTATCTTTGGCATCATTTTATTCCTTTTTTAAATAATTTTTCAATTGCAACACAAGGTCAAATGCATTGAGAGGAGTCAAAGTATTAACATTTACATCATTCAATATTCCACCAATTTCATTTAACGCTTTGCGATACTCTGCCTGTTTTACATTCTCAGATTTCTCATAACTAACTGTGTTGTTGATAAGATCAGAATTAAGATCGTTCTGTTCCAATGTATGTAATATTTCCTTTGCCCTATTAAGCAATTCTTCTGGAAGCCCGGCAAGCGCCGCTACCTCTATTCCAAAACTTTTGTTGGCACTACCTCTTACAATCTTCCTTAGAAATATAACTTGATTATCATATTCTTTGACCTGTATTTTATAATTCTTAAGCCCATCTAACACACCTTCCAATTCTGTCAACTCGTGGAAATGTGTAGAGAATAATGTTTTGCTATAGAAATTCTTGGATATGAATTCAATCACAGCCCATGCAATACTAAGGCCATCAAATGTACTCGTTCCTCTACCTATCTCATCAAGTAGAATTAAGCTGTCATTAGTAGCATATTTCAATATATTACTTACTTCCGTCATCTCAACCATGAATGTACTCTGACCGAACAGCAAATCATCGCTTGCACCTATTCTAGTGAATATTCTGTCAGTTATTGACAATTTCGCAGACTTTGCTGGCACAAAACAACCAATTTGTGCCATAATTGTAATCAAGGCAACTTGTCGCATATATGTGCTTTTACCTGCCATGTTTGGCCCTGTTATCAGCATTATCCTGCTATCGCTATTATTCATAATTGTATCATTGGGTACGAAATTACCCTTCAAAATTGTCTCAACAACAGGATGCCTACCCTCGATAATCTCTATATTTTTATTCGACTTCGACACAATAGGTTTTACATAATTTCTCTCAACAGATACTGTTGCAAAAGATGTTAAGACATCTAATACTGCAATAGCTCTCGCTGTAGATTGTAATTGCTTAACATATGTTAGAAGTTGCTTTCTAATCATGTCAAACAATTCCAACTCTATCTCTATCATTCTTGTCTCTGCATTAAGCAACTTGTCTTCTATTGCCTTTAATTCTTCTGTTATATATCTCTCTCCATTAACGAGAGTCTGCTTCCTTACATATCTATATGGAACCATATCAACTGACATTTTTGATACTTCAATATAATAACCGAAAACTTTGTTATAGCCAATCTTTAGATTTTTAATACCTGTCTTTTGTCTCTCTTCATTCTCCAGTTTTGATAGAATGCTTTCTGTATCATTTTTGAGAGTGACAAGTTCATCTAACTCTGCATTAAATCCTTTTTTGATAAAGCCACCATCTTTAATGTTATTAGTAGCATTATCATCTATCGCATCTGTTAATAGTTTGGATAAAGATGTTAAATCTGTAATTTCACTATTAAGATCCTTAAGTATATCAGAATTAAACACTGCAAGAGTTTGTTTGATATCAGGAATAATATTCAGACTTTTCGCAAGAGACAGGCAATCCTTTGGTGTAAGATTGTTATAGCACACCCTTCCAGTCAATCTCTCTATATCGTATATGTTGTATAGATATTCTCTTAAATTTTCCCTAGCAACAATGTTTTTTACTAATTCCTCCACACCTTTGAGTCTATAATTAATTTCGATATCATTTTTCAGAGGATTGTTAATAAAGTTCTTAAGTGTTCGTTTACCCATGTTAGTGCGTGTTCTATCTAGAACGGATAGAAGTGTACCTTTCCTACCTCTATCTTTGCTATTCTCAGTTAACTCTAAGTTGCGTCTGGAATTCGCATCAATTTGCATATATTTATTAACATCTAACAAATTAAGATGATTGATATGTGCCAAATCACGCTTCTGTGTTGTTATAACATAATTAAGAAGTGCCCCTGCACTAATTACACAAAATTGTTTGTTGGCACAATCTATTTCTTTTAGTGAATTCGCTTTTAATTGTGACAAAAGCATTTGTTGATTTTTGCCAAATTCGAATTCGTCATCATTTAAATATGTGAAATTAGGAACAACTTGCATTTGTACTACAGACAATTCATCTTCAATTGCTTTTGCAGTTTTGTTCGCTATTATTTCTTTTGGTCTCACGGTCGAAAATAAATCATTGATATTTACAACTATGTTATTATCAAATTGCACTGTATTGAATTCA
Source organism: uncultured Clostridia bacterium (assembly GCA_905236445.1). Lineage (GTDB taxonomy): Bacteria > Bacillota > Clostridia > Christensenellales > UBA1242 > UBA11490. The sequence continues at coordinate 11,682 of CAJOPQ010000130.1, read as the reverse complement.
CCAGTCGAGATATCTATATAACTTACCCCAACATTATTTTTCTCTTGATAAATAACCGCAAGGAAATTATTGCTAGTTCCGTCTAGAATCTCTCCTTCTACAACTGTGCCGGGAGTAATAACACGCACGACATCACGATCGACAGCTTCGCCTTTCTTAGCCTCTGTTAATTGTTCACAAATTGCAATCTTGTATCCTAAGTCTATTAGTTTTGCTAAATATGTATCCAGAGCTTTTACCGGCACACCACACATAGGAGCCTGCTTACCTTTGCCACAATCTTTCTTTGTTAGAGTAAGACCAAGCACTCTACTACATTCTAATGCGTCTTCAAAGAATAGTTCGTAGAAATCTCCCAATCTATAGAAAAGCACACAATCTTGATATTTTTCCTTAGTTTGCAAGTGATGTTGCATCATAGGTGAGTAATCTTTAAGTTCTTCTTTAGTCATTTACTTGTTCCTTTATTTCATAATCCTAAATTTAATCATTTTCTAATAAATAATCTATATATTAGATATAATTATAATACATACATAATAAATATTACCATAAAAATATCAAAAAAACAATAAATATGATTAATTTTATGATGGTACTAAGTTAAGCAGAGAATCTAGTTCTGTTGATTGCAAGTAAGTATTAGGAATATTACCTATAATAATATTCTCACACAATAATACTTGCTGACCAACTTCTACTATTTCTGTATGAAATGGAAAAGCAACACCTATCTTAGTGTTAACTTCTACATATAGCCTATGGATATTTTGATTAATTCCTGCGGATACAAATTTTGACACAAATTTGCAATTAACTGTTCCTACTTGATTGAAGTGCAAATTGATATTTTGTCCAATCCCACTAAGGATAGGTACTCCACTAAATACTCCTGCATTTATTGTTACATTGCTAGATCTGTCATTTATTTTTGCTTCTGTTGACACAACTATGTCGTTACATATCTTATTTGCCTCATAACTTTTAATCTGGATAAACGCTAATGACCCATCATCTTTGTGTGTCAAATTAATTAATTGACTGTATAGATCTTGGTTAATAGAAATTTCATTCACACTTTTGTTAATGGCTTTTGTTGCAAAACTCTCAATTGTAAGGCGTGTCTGATCTATCACAACTGGATTAATGACATGGAAATAAAGCACTATAATACTTATAAGTACGGCAAAAATAACCAAAACTATCCAAAGTGCTTTTTTTGTTTTTCTCATGTAATATAATATTTAATTTAAAATATATATATTCTTGCACTATGTATAACATTAAGATAAAATATCTTAATATTTTTTTGTTTTACTGCTAAATATGATTGCCATAAGATATGCACTAATGACAGCTGCAGCTATTCCTCCTGCCGTGGCAGTGAATCCTCCCGTGAAAATTCCCAAAACTCCTTGATCTCTTACTGCTTCTATTACACCTTTGGCAAGGCTCCTTCCAAAGCCAACAATTGGAACTTGTACCCCTGCTCCAGCAAAATCAACTAGAGGTTGATACAGCCCTAGACCTTCTAGGGCAGCCCCAATTACGACAAACAAAACAAGTATCCTTGAACTTGTTATGTTAGTTTTGATAATCAAAATTTGACCAATCATGCATATTAGTCCACCGACCAAAAATGCTTTTATATACATTAACCACATATTATAGCAAATCACTCCTTAACTATTTCTACTAAATGACAAATACCCGGTATTGTGTCTCCCTGTTGACTAGATAGAGTACTAAGCAACGCTCCAGTAGCACAGAACAAAACTCTTTTGTATTCTCCGTCTAACATCTTTTTTATTATATAAGAATTTAATACAATAGCACTGCAACCAGCACCAGATGCACCTTGAAAAGATTTTTGAGAATCATCAAACATCATTTGACCACAATCCGAATAATTTTTACCAAGTTTGTAACCTTCATGTTCCATTAGATCCATAAGTATCTCACTACCTAGTTTTCCTAGATCACCGGTTACTATAAGGTCATAATCCTCTGGATTTGTATTAGTATCTACAAAATGTGCAATTAGAGTAGACATTGCTGCAGGTGCCATAGCAGCACCCATGTCGTTAACATCGTTTACCCCATAATCAACTACTTTACCAAAAGTAGCACTAGCTATTGTTATAGGACACTTTCGATTAGTAAGTATAGTACACCCAGAGCCAGTAACTGTCCACTGAGAAGTAGGCGGTCTTTGGTTGCCCAACTCTAGAGGAAATCTATATTGTCGCTCGGCACTACTGAAGTGGCTACCAGTTGCACAAGCAACATTTTTTGCAGCACCAGATTCAATCATTGTAGCACCAACAGCCAGACTTTCTGCCATAGTTGAACATGCTCCATACAAGCCAACATATGGCAAATCCAATTCTCTAGCAGCAAAACTAGCAGAAATTATCTGATTTAGCAAATCACCACTTAATAACATATCAATACTGTTTTTTGTTAATTTTGATTTTTTGATAGCACCGTTAATTGCCTCTATAAAGATTTTTCTTTCTGCATGCTCAAATGTCTTTTCACCGTTAGTATCGTCTTCAAGTATGCAATCAAAATATTCTTTAAAGTTGCCTTCACCCTCTTTGATACCAGCAATTGAATAATATCCAAGTATCCCAGGTTTTGAATCAAATACAATAGTTTGCTTTCCAATTCTATGTGCCATATTTTATACCCCAATAATAATATAAATAATTCCTACAATAAATGAAGCAGCGATTCCATTAACAATAACTGGCCCTGCGACTGTAAACATCTTGGCACACATACCAAAAATGATGCCTTCCTTTTTGTACTCAATTGCAGCACTGGTTATTGAATTAGAAAAGCCTGTAATGGGAACTATAGTTCCAGCACCAGCAAATACACCTATCTTATCAAATATACCAAGCCCCGTTAATAAACTTGCCAACACTATAAGTATAATTAACATCCATGTGCCAGCGAATTCCAAACTCATAGTTGGGAAAAGATACATAAGAAGATCTTGTATACCTTGACCTATCACACATATTAGCCCACCAACCCAAAAAGAATTGATGAGTGTAGGAAAATTCTTTGTTTTTGGAATCTTTGCCTCAACATACTCGTTGTATTTTTTATTTCTAGTCTCTGCATTCATTGTTCACCTCAAATAATCTAAGTTGTCTACATCTACGCATTGTAATGATTGACAAAAAAATAAATTATAATCTCAAAAATTTTCAAAAAAAATAAATAAAATAAAATTATTGTCACAAACTAGAAATAAATTCAAGGAGGATAAAATGAAAAAAGTACTATCTTTATTACTAGCAGTTCTATTATTTGCAGGAGCATTAACTGGTTGCAATCAACAACAACCTACTTCTGTTACGCTGGGTAATGATATTAATTCCAAATTAGACAAACTAAGTAGTGTTGTAGCAAAATTAGATACAATAGACAATGAATATATTGCAAGTCCAGATATTTTTCCAACTGGCAATGTTGCAGTGAGTTTAATTGTCCCAAACCCAAATTTTGATACACCTGTAGAGTTTCACGAAGGACATATTGAAAGCAATGCAATAGCTAACACAACCATAGATACTAACGAATTAATTAGAAATCTTTTGATACAAAAACTTACAGACAAATTAAAATGCGATAGCAATGGCAATTGTTATATTTGTGGACAATGTTATGGAGATTGTGACAATAACATTTGTCAAAACTGTGGAAATTGTATAGTTTGTGACAATAACGGCAATTGCACTAATTGTGGTAAGACATTGCAATTGGATAGATTTGGTAATTGCACTAACTGTAATAAATCTTGCACTGGATCTAGTTGCAACAATATCAATTATTCAAGTTTTAACAATGCGTGCCAAAACTGTGCCGATAGTTACAAGAATCTATTAGAGGTAAATAGAGTATCATTAGACAACGATGACGAAACTATTAATTTGGAAGACACATCTGTATCTGACGATACACTAAATAGTGATACTACTAATACTTATATAGATACTAATCTCGATCAATACGATCAGGATATGCAAGATGGTAATAATTCACCAAAGATATATTACTATTACGAAGAGCAAAGTTTTACACCTGAGAACTTAAAGTACAAGCCAAGATATGTAAGTGATGCCAAGATTCAAGAAGCAAAAGACAATCTTAACTCTTATGTAATCAAAATTCAGAAATTATATGCAATGACTGCCGATGTGATTGAGGCAAACGATACGTTGCAAGAATTTAAAAACAATGTTATCAACTCAATCAACGATACTAAAGCAATAAATGCTAACTATAGAAACTTAAATCTAACACCAACTATTTATCAAGCCAACACTATTAACAACTATTTACACGACATTGATAGAACAACAAGTTATCTAAGACAAGCTAATGGAACTCTTAACAACGAAGTCAACAATATCAACAGAACAAACAATACAGGAGTTGCTAACAGCATTGATGTAATGAATAGCAACTATCTTAGACTACTTAATCACATTGATTTAAGAATTACTTATCACGAGCTTGCCCTATCAACTCTTGATCAATTGAAAATTTACTTGCTAGACAGTATTAACAACTCAAATTATGATCAATTGATCGACAACGACAATGCAGTAGTGGAAGATAATGAAGATTATAATGATCAAGATGTTATTATTAACGAAGACAATCAAGACATTGATAATGTTGCCGTAGATGACAACGCAATAATAGATGACAATAATAACTCTGCGGAAGATAATACCAACTTCAATGATAATCAAAATGAAAATGACGACTATATTAATAGCGATGAACAAAATCTAGAGACTTCAACAGATACCAACAATTATAGTGATGAAGCAACTGATGTTATAATTGACGATAATGATAATTATTCTGATGACATTATTGTTGAAGAAAATATTGATGATAACAATCTTGATGAGACAGAAGGTGTCGCAGATAATATAGATGATAATCGAAACGAATTTGGTATTGTTCCTAACATTGATACCTATGTAAATGATACAACCAATAATAACACTAATACGTATAATGATAATGTAAATTATTCTATCATTGATAACAATAATTATGTTGAAGAAAATGCATTATTTGATAATAATATTAATAATAACGACAATTTTATCAATGACAACCCTGTTGATGATGTAATTCTTAACAATAACAACGCATATAATAATTATGGAAATAATGCTTTCAATAACAAAAAATTTGCCAACGAGATAATTAACGAGAACAATCTTAACACTGATGGAAACGTTACTAACAACAACGGATACGTATATGATGAGAACGGCAGATTATATAACACAAACACAAATAATTTGACCAATGGCAGACACAACAATCTTAACACTTACGAATACAACACTCTAATTGATGGCATTAACCAAGGCACAATTGACAACGGCATAAATAATCTATAATTAAAAGAGGTAATAAATATGAATAGAGATATTTATGAAATGCTAAAAGATAGTTATTACAAACAACGTTATGATATGTTGGAAGAAGCTGCAATAGACTATGTTAACGATGAAGATTATATAGATTAATAATGTAAGAAAAGCAAGCACAAGCTAATTGACTTGTGCTTTATTTTTTTGTATAATTCTAGAAAAACAATTGAGGATATTTATGTCGGTTATGGAAAGAGAAATTTTTACAAGGGAAATCGCTCTTATTGGAGAAGATAATTATACTAAACTAAAAAACAGCAGAATATTGTTATTTGGCCTTGGTGGCGTTGGTGGATATGTACTAGAGGCATTAGTTAGAGCAGGCGTAGGATATATAGACATAGTAGACAACGATGTATTTAGCCTATCAAATATGAATAGACAAATTCTTGCCACAACCAATTCTATAGGAAAACACAAAGTAGATGTCGCCATAGAAAGAGCAAAAGATATCAATTGCGATATAATAATTAATGGCTACAAAATGTTTGTATCAGATGAGAATATTAATTCATTTCAATTTAATAATTATGACTATGTCATAGATGCTATAGACACAATTTCGGCAAAACTCAAAATAATTGAACAATGTAACGATAAGCACGTCAAACTAATATCATGCATGGGAACAGGCAACAGGCTAGATGCAACCAATTTTATAATAGAAGATATTTACAAGACAAAAAATTGCAAGGTCTCAAAAATTATAAGAAAGAAGTGCAAAGAGTTGAATATACCAAAACTAACAGTTCTATACTCCCCTACAATTGCTCAAACAACAATAGTAGAAGAACATCACGGAAGGCATTGTCCAGCAAGCATCTCTTACTGCCCAGCAATTGCAGGCTTATTAATAGCACAATATGTAATTCAACAAATTATTGACATTAAGTAATAGTTTTTTGTCAATTAATTACATATATTTGTCAATCTTGAACTATTTCATTTTAAATAAAAAAATATTGAGCAATAACGAACTCAATATTTTTATTTTACTCTATCTTGCAATTTCTTAATTATTTTATTTTCCAATCTACTTATTTGCACTTGAGAAACACCCAACTCATCTGCTATTTCTTTCTGCGTCATATCTCGAAAATATCTTAGCATAATTATTTTTTGTTCCCTTTTAGGTAAGCGTTTTATTTCTTTGTAGACTAGAAATAAATCCATATCGTTGTCTATATTATCTGCCTCAACTTTATCAATAAGACATATATTTTTGCTGTCATCATCTTCATTAACAACAGTATATAGAGACAGAGGTTTTTTGCTACTTTCCATGGCAAATACAACTTCTTGAGGCGTAATATTGAACTGACTAGCAATAACATCAATATTGGGAGTTGTATTATGAGTATTGACGAATTCGCTTACAAACTTACTGATTTGCATATTTAGGCTTTTTACACTTCTAGAAACTTTAATAATGCCATTGTCCCTAAGGAATCTCTTTACTTCACCTGCTATCATAGGAACTGCATAGGTACTAAATTTAACACCAAAGCTTTCGTCAAAATTGTTAATCGCTTTTAAAAACCCCAAACTGCCTAATTGATACAAATCATCATATTCTAGACCTTTGTCAATATATCGCTTTATTACACTTTTAATAAGTGGTGAGTTATAATTTAAGAGTTTTTCTTTAGCTTCACTGTCACCATTTTTTGCTTTTAATACTAGTTCATAGACCTCGCTATTATCATACATATTATACCCCACACAATTCTTCAGTCATCTCACCCAACACCTTTGTCATTTCTACTTTTGTGCCATTATTAACTTCTGATGTAACAATCAATTCGTCCATGAATCCTTCCATTACTGTAAATCCCATACCACTACGTCCACAAGAAGGTTTTGAAGTGAAGAATGGTTGTTTTGCCTTCTCAATATCACTTATTCCACAACCATAATCGGTTACGCTTATATATATTTTATTGTTATCAATGCTTGCATATAATTCTATATCACCCAGCTCCTGTTTAGGATAGGCATGGACAACACAATTAGTTACAGCTTCGCTAACTGCAGTCTTAATATCACCCAGTTCGTCTAATGTTGGATTCGCTGACGCTATAAATGCTGATACACACACTCTTGCAAAACTTTCATTAGAACTTAATGCTTTGAATCGTAGCTTCATTTCGTTAGTTATCATATTATTTTCCCCCTTTTTTAACTAATTTTTGGCATAATTTCATAAATGCCACTCATTTTAAAAATTTTCTCTATTTGTTTGTTTGGATTAGCAATATAAATCTGTTTATTTTCTGATTTTATCTTCTTATATCTTCCAATCAATACTCCAATTCCAGTCGAGTCCATAAAAGTCAAGTTTGACATATCAATTATGACTTTTGTGTATCCTGTCAGACTAAAAATTTCGTCTAACTTCTTTCTCGAATAAGTAGCGCTATATTCATCTAATTCTCCACTAAGCTGTATATGAAGCACTCGGTTATCTATATTTGCAACAATTTCCACGACAACTTTCCTCCTTGATATATTTCAAAATTAATATCTACACCAAGTATACAAAAAAAAGACAAATAACCAATATAAGTTATTTGTCTTAATTTGTCTTATTATGTATTATTCTATAGAAATGATGTAATAATATACAGGTTGTCCACCAGGAAGAAGTGTAATATCACAATCAGGGTATTTTTCCTCAATTTCCTTGAGCAAACTTTCTGCCTCTTCATCTTGAACATCTTTGCCATAGAACATTGTTATATTAACAGCATCTTGAGTAACTAACTTATCTAGCAGTTGCATTACTGTATCCTTAACAAGTGTACCTTTGGCTATAATGCCTTTGTTGTCTAGGCCTATAATATCGCCTTGATTTAGGTCAAATCCATCAACATGTGTAGTTCTAACAGCATATGTTACAGAAGCAGAAATAACAGCATCTTTTCCACTCATCATAGCTTCCATATTCTCATCTAATGAGCCTTCGGCATTAAACCCAAGAACTGCAGAAATACCTTCTGGCACTGAAGTAGTTGGAATAACATAGATATATTTGTTAGTCAGATTCTTTGCCTGCTCTGCAGCAAGTACAATATTCTTATTATTAGGCAAAACAAAAACATTTCTGGCAGGAACTTTATCTACTGCTTTTGCAATATCTTCGGCACTTGGATTCATTGTTTGTCCACCCTCGATAATATTGTCGACAAGCAGGTCTTTGAAGACATTTGCAATACCCTCACCAGGAGCAACAGCAACAATACCAAATTCTTTCAAATTCTCTTGTTGTTGATTTCTCATTCTCTTCAATTCTCTATTTTGCTCCACCATGTTCTCAATCTTGATATTGATAATTTCGCCAAGTTCTAACGCATAGCCAAGAGCAATATTAGGCTCGTTAGTATGTACATGCACTTTAACTAGTTGCAAGTCACCAATACATACAACACAGTCGCCAATATTCATCAGATTTTCTCTTAATTTGTCTATATCACTCTCAGTTGTCTTTTTCTTCATGTGGGCAATCATAAATTCTGTACAATAAGCGAATTCAATATCTGCCAAATTCTCCAAGTTGATATACACATCATTAGAATTAGACGCCTGAGCAACATTATTAATCATCTCTTCGACAGATACATCAAGTTCCTCATCACCATTAATAATTCTCTGCATGCCTGTGAAGATTATAATAAGTCCTCTTCCACCAGCATCAACGACTCCTGCTTTCTTCAATACAGGTAACATTTCTGGTGTCTGCTGCAATATAAACTCTGCATCTTTAAGCACAATAGCGAAGAATTCTTCGAAATCGCTTACCTTCCTTGCTGTCCTTGTGGCAGATTCTGCCATTGTTCTAATTACTGTAAGGATTGTGCCTTCCTTAGGCTTAGTTACTGCCTTGTATGCTACATTAGATCCTTCAACCAATGCCTTAGCAAATATCTTAGTAGTTATATTCTCCTCTACCTTAGCCAAGACTGTACTCATACCCTTAAGTATCTGAGACAAGATAACTCCAGAGTTACCTCTAGCACCTCTTAAGGCACCTTTTGCCAGACTCTCACTAATGCTAGCAAATGAGTTGTCCAAACAATTATTTACTTCCTTAATTGCACTGTTATATGTCAAGTTCATATTCGTTCCTGTATCTCCATCTGGCACAGGAAAAACGTTTAATGAATCCACTAATTTCTTATTCTCGTCTAGGATTTTAGCACTTGCGTTAAGCATTTTCCTAAACATAACGCTATTTATATTCTTTTGCATGTAAATTTTTTGCTCCTTTAAAACCACAATCGCGAACGCATATCATTATATAATTTATACACGCACACCTATAACATTGATGTTGACCGAATCAGTAATCATTCCCGTAAACTTCTCAACACCATACTTAATCGAACTCTTAATATTATCGGTAACCGTTGAGATTGATACACCGAACTTCAATATTACATCAATGTCAATGTATATTCTATTTCCCAACGTTTTTATCTTAACACCTCTAGTGAATGCCTTAGTATTAGCAGAGTTAAAAGAGCCAGAGAAGCCCTGACCTGACAAATCAATTACGCCATAGCACTCTCTTGCAATGTGTGCAGTAACACACGCTATAGCATTATCATCAATGGTAATCTTGCCATATGCATTAGATGTCTTTACAGCCATAATCTTTTCCCTCCAATTTTTTATACTTAGCACACTACTAATATTACAAAATAATTATATATAATTGGTTAAATTTTTGCAACCATTTTATATAAAAATATGATTTAATATTTATTTTTATATACAATTTTCCCATAAAAAAAGACTATTTTGTATAGTCTTTCTATTAGTATATGTAATAAAAGATTTTTAAACAAAATCAACATCATCAGAATCAAAATCGGTGTCATACTCTAATTTACTTAATTCTTCTAAGAATTTTTCTTCATTCTCAGGCTCTATTAGATTATCTATTTCTTCCACCTCTTCTTCTTTGGTGACCTCGATACCAATATCGCCATTTTCGAGTTGATCTGGGATATTATTGAAATTAAATAGACTAGAATCCTCTTTGCTATATTGATCTTTGATAACTTGAATTCTCTCTAACAATTCCTCATATTCTGGAAGTTCCCCTATATTTTGCAGACCGAATTTCTTTAAGAAATTATCTGTTGTCCCAAATTCTAATGGTTTTCCAACTGTGTCTTTTCTGCCTACAACTTCAATCAGATTATTCTCCAGCAGTGCATTAACAGCATAATCACAGTTCTTAGACTCTCTCATAGACTCTATTTCCATTCTAGTTATTGGCTGATTATATGCAATAATTGCTAATACCTCAAGCACAGTTCTGGTCAGTGCACGTTCCCTTATAGGATTAAGCACAACAGCAATCTGGTCAACAAATTCCTCATTCGATCTCAGTTGTGCCTTGTCGTTAAATATCGCCACCTGAACACCCGCATTAGATTCTCTCTTGGCTTGTTGCAATTGCTGGACAGCCTCTTTAACATCAGCAATATCAACTTCCAACTTTTCTGCAATGTCGCTAAATGCCACACCATCTCCAGAGACAAATAGTATTGCCTCAATAATGTTACTCAAATTCTCCATCTTTATCCTCGTTACTTATAATATCAATATCTTCAAACATTCCATTTTGTTGAACCTTGATTGTTTGCAATTTAAGTAGTTCTAATAGAGCCATGAATGTCGTTACTATCTCATTTTTTGATGTTGTAGAAGACATCAATTCGCTAAACTTTATCCTTTTCTTAATAAGCAATGCATCTTTAATGTTCGATATTTTCTGCTCTACTGTATATTTCTCCTTAACAATCTGCTTGGTGTCTATCTCTTCAACTTCTTTTTTTACATTTTTGAGCATAAATTTAGTAAAAGCATCAAGCAATGCATCAAGTTGCATATCTTTAATTACGACTCTATACTTGCCAGCCTCAGGTTCTGGATTCTTATAAAAGACATCGTTATTCTCCAATTCGCCAAGCTTCAAACTCATTTCCTTCATAAGTTCATGTTCTTTCAATCTCATCTTAAGAAGCGCTTCCGGATCTTCTTCATCTTCTTGTTGTTCGTTAGATGGTAGAAGTGATTTGCTCTTAATCTCAATCAATTCGCTAGCCATAACTATGAAATCACTTGCATACTCAAGATCAAGTTTGTCAACATCTTTGATCATCTCAAGGTATTGATCAGTTATATAGGCCAATTT
>CAJOPQ010000129.1 GCA_905236445.1 uncultured Clostridia bacterium | reverse complement strand
TGAATGCAGAAGAGCCTATGCTTGTCACGCTAGCCGGTATTGTTATACTCGTTAAACTAGAACAACGCCAGAATGCACTATTGCTTATACTTGTACAGCGAGAATTATTCTCAAATGTGACTGACGTCAAGCTTGTGCAAGAAGAGAATGCATCATAGCCTATACTTGTTACACTTTCTGGGATTATTATACTTCCTAAGTGAGAGCATTCATAAAATGCACTATCGTAAATAAATCTTGTATTGTTATTAATTGTAAAAGAGGTAATACTTGTACTATCTGCTTTCATTAATACTAAATATAGATTGTCATTATTACCAATATACCTACCATGATTACTTACATTATATTCTAAATTATTACAACGATTGAATGCAGAAGTGCCTATACTTGTAACACTATCTGGGATTGTTAAATTGGTTAAACCAGTACAATCACAGAATGCATAATCGCATATACTTGTAACACCTTCTTGGATTGTTATACTGGTTAAGCTAGAGCAATTAAGGAATGCTCTTTCGCCTATACTTGTCACACCTTCTGGGATTGTTACACTTCCTGTCCAGCTGGAGCAATTATAGAATGCATATTGTCCAATACTTGTTACACTATCTGGAATTGTTATACTTTCTAAGCCAGTGCAATTATAGAATGCATATTGTCCAATACTTGTTACACTATCTGGAATTATTATACTGTCTAAGCCAGTGCAATTATAGAATGCATAATTGCCTATACTTATAATACAATTACCGATATAGACAGTCTTAGTTTCGGTGCATTGTTTTAAAAGCGAAGTATTATATCCCCTATTTGCAATCCTTGTTACTTTGAGTTGCCCATTTGTGCCATCATACACATCAGGAATGACAAAATTAAGTTCATTAAAATTATTTGGATCAATTGCACTTGATGTAATATAATAACTATTTGAAGTTCTATCATATGCATAACTACCGGCTGGCACTGTACCTTCGAGGTATCTGGCATATAGAGTGAATTTTTTATTATTGGACGCAAAAATTGTATCGCGTTGCAATGGAAATTCAACTTTGTTTGTATATTCATCATCAGAATACCAACCCTCGAAATATGAATCTACTTTCTGTGGGGTTTCAGATGGACCTTCTATACTTTCTCCAAACTCATCTTTATTCTTATGACTGATTGTGCTAAAAGATGAAGAATTAATTATTGGTTTTTCATCTCCAGAATCTAGTGTAGAACCGGTGTTGTTAATATCAATACTATCTGTCTCGATATTGAATACAATTCGATATTTGTTGGCATCACTCCTTGTCCAACTAAATCCACTTGTTATATCTGTTGTAGATATATCTTCCAACCAGCCACCATAATTTACAGCTGCCAGACTAACACTACCCTCGAATGCTGTTGCAGAGATTGTAGCAACCGATCTACCTAATGTAACGGTTGCAATGTGTTGGTTGTTATATGCAAAATATTCTTGTATCTCAGTTATGTTATTGCCTACAAACAAGCTATATACAGATTGATTATTTGTTAGCAATCCTTGTGTGTCTGACACATTAGATATGTAATTAACACTTGCTACGCCATGCGCTCCGTCATCGTATATATCTGGTATTACAAGTGTTGCAATAGATGAATCTTCCAATACTCCTGTTACGTAATAACAATTTTGCTCGCTATCGTATGCAATATTGTCTGATGGTAAAGTACCATCTAGAAACTTTGCTTGAATATCTATGTCATTACAAATCTGTAATGGAAATTGGATATCTTGTCCATTCATCGTCCAACCAACAAAATATTTGTTAGTCATCTCTGGCAATATTTCAGGCTCTTGCATATAGTCACCTTGCGCGACATATATATCTTCAAATTGACCCTTGTTATTGATATCCTGTTGCAACGCAAAATGAACTCTATTTTGATTCTTAAAGTATATACTAGGGCCAACAAAGATTATTGCCAGCATAGCGACAAATATTAATATTGATGACATAACAAGTATTTTAACTTTTTTCGCCATATATACTCTCCTTTTTTTGTGGGGGGTTAGCATTTATCTTAATATATTTTAAATCCTTATTCCCTCCACTGTCAAATAAATAATATTAATTTATATAATAACAAATTTAACAAAAAAAATACTTGCCACAACATGACAAGTAATTTTATTGTCTTGAAATTGTATTAAACAAAAAAAACAATACAGTCAAAAATTACTTTTTTGATTGTATTGTTAATAATGATATCCTATTTCTTTGCTTTGTCTCTAGGTTGAATAACCTCATCAATCAAACCATATGCCTTGGCATCTAGTGCAGTCATGAAGTTATCTCTATCTACATCTTTCTCAACTTTCTTGATTGGTTGACCAGAATTCTCTGCCAAAATTTCTATCAATTTTGTTTTGATCTTCTTGATATGATTGGCACTGATTATAATATCGCTAGCCTGACCTTGAACACCACCAAGTGGTTGATGAATCATAACTTCGCCATTTGGCAGACAAAATCTCTTACCCTTTGCCCCACCAGATAGTAACAAAGAGCCCATAGATGCAGCAAGCCCAACACATATAGTTGAGACATCGCACTTGATGTACTGCATTGTGTCATATAT
>CAJOPQ010000128.1 GCA_905236445.1 uncultured Clostridia bacterium | reverse complement strand
TCCCATCCGTCAAGTGCATCTCCCTCTTGCAAAATAAATCGCCCATTGCTATCTTCTGTGAAATAAGTTGACGAACCTGTGACCCTGATATAACAACTCTCTTCAACATTTATACTTAAAACTGTTCCGGCAAGATAATTGTCATAAACAAATGAATTAGCGACCCATTCCTTGTCCAAATCATAAAATCCGTATCCACTATACCCCATGGCAAGTGCATTTCCGGAAACTGTCATGCTCTCCCTTGCAAAAACATATGTACCCGGCTCAAGCAATATATAATCGCTTGTTCTATAAGCTGACAGTGTATTAACGCTTCCGTTACTGCCTAATCTGCCAACGACCAAAGCATCTGGATCAATAAGGTTTTTGCTCGTAACGGTTGTTACTAAATCACTAATAGCGCCCTTTAAATTAGTTATCTCATCCCCTACCACCTTTGCATCTGCAGCCTGTCCTGATACTGACAGAGTATCATCTACCTGCGGCACGGTATAAATATCAGGCAATCCCGGAAATTTGATTGACTTTAACGGTTTGTTTGCCATTATTCACTCTCCTCTATAATTATATTGCCATCATTGTTAACGTCTGTGAATGTGTAATCAGTTCCTTCAATAATGACTTCGCCTTGACCTGCTTTTTTTCCTTTAGAAAGTCCGATAATATATGATATAATATCCATTATCCAAACTCCTTCCATTGTGAATTTGCTTCATCAAACATAAATATTTTACCAGTGTCCATTTCAATCAAAATAGAGCCATTTGCAATATTAGAAGTTGGTTTTGTATCTGCCGATAAACATTTACCTTCTACATATCTTTTAGATACGCCTTGATTAGTTGCCTTATCGAATGTTATCATTATATCACCATCCTTTATGATATTACTATATTACCATCATTATTAGCATCTGTATATGCTATACCAATATTTTGTTTTGCTCTAGCTTTTTCTTCTGCCGTCTTACTCTGTACTGTATCATATCTAACTGTTCCTGATACAGTTGATTCAGCAATAACTGCCGCATCTTCCGCTCTTTCAGCTAAATCTTCTAGGTTTTCTCTTAACTCTTCCGATAAATCTTTTAGATTAGTATAAAGCACATTTTTAATATCATCTGTAGTAGATAGTCTTTTTACTACACCCGATGATATACAGAGATATAATGCTTTACCATCTGTTGCGTCTGGGTCATTACTTTGTACTACCGCAAATTCTCCCGGTAATAGATTACTAGGAACAAAATCAACGTAAGATCCACGCCTATGCTGTATTGCCATATCTCACCCTCCTCTCTTTAATCGAGGACATTAATTTGGAATCTTAGAGTAAAGATAATCTTTAATAGACTGTGCCGCTTCAAGAATATTCTTGTCAACAAGTACCAAATCCATACGCTTGTTCTGGTCAATTACATTACCATCTTCGTCAATAATTGAATATGTGAAAGCCGCTCTTTCACCTTCGCCTGTAGTGTGAATTGAATACGCTGTTACTCTTTTCATCATAATAAATCTACCTCCGCTTCATATTGTGAAATCATATTATTGAGTATCCCCATAGTTACTTCATCACTATCATCATTTTCAGCTGAATCTCTTACATTATTGAAATCTGATTCATTGTCGTTATATAGAGGTTGACCATCTTCATTGACTTTATTATCAATGACAGTTCGTTCCATCCTTGTGGATACATAGTCCCTTTGATATCCTATTATCATCCAATCGAAAGTCGCTCCTGGCTCTCCATGAACAATAAAATATCCGGGCATTTTTTCTACCCATTCTGTTTCCTTTTGTGACGTTCGGGTTATCAAAACTTGATAATTCGATTTAGCATCTATTGTTTCCGCAAAAACTGGGTCAAAATATACATATATGTCTCCGCTGTCACCGACTGTTGCAGAACCAACATCGGCAAAATGACAATTTGGAGTTTCAAATGCATACATCTCTACTTTGCCATAATTATCTGTATCAACAATACGTGACTTTGTACCAGTTACACGTAAATTCCCATTTGGAATATCTAACGAGGCATGTTGTAAATAGAAATTGCCATCTGTATGATAACCAAAACCGGGAGTATTAGTAATAGAACCACTTGTATCACGCCAGAATATATCATTGTTCACACCTAAAAACAAAAAATGTCCGACCCTTAAATCATAAGCAATGCAACCATCTTGATATCCTTCTGGATTTAATCCGTTATTCAGTATTAGACTAGAGTTATTGACTGATAGAGTATCTGAATTTGAAAAAACAAGATAATCTGCGTTATTACGCATAGTCATACCGCGAGAATTTCCCCAAGTAGAACCACGCCAATATGCTGTAGCATTATCACCAGAATAAAAATTCAATCCCCCATTTGTTAGTGCGGCTTTTCTATTAGTTGAGCTAACAGTAAGCCCGGAGTTATTCCACGTTCCTATTTCAGTATCAGATGAATTAAGCACACGCATTCGACCATTACCATTATTCGATCCTCCTAATGTTAATAGCCCACCATAAATTCTATTGGCTGACATGGTTCCTGTATTTATCATGGATGCGTTGATATAGAGATTACCACTACTTAGATATATACCCTGATTTGAAAGTCCATTTGTCAACCTGTTGAATATTTCATTCTGCTCCTCTGCTTGTATAACCCAAGCACCTGACGTATCTAATGAACTATTATACACAAAATCGACAAATGCATTACCTACCCAATAATCTTTGGCTGTAATGTTTGTCAAGGCTCGACTTGTATTACGGGCATAGATTGGTTTTGCCCCTGTTCCGGCTATATTTAATGTGGGGTTACTTGCGGCATTACGCTGTGTAAATCGAACGGTTATTTTTGCTCCCGGAACAAGAGAAAAATTAGCAGGACCAGAAGTAGTTTTATTAACTATTTCCGGTGAATCATTGCATTGAGCATATTGCATACCTGCCATTGTTGTTCTTGCAATTTGTTCTATCGTATTTCCACTTAATGAAAATGAGTTTGCTTTAATTCTAACTATACCTGTTTCTGTATCTGCATAGAATGTTTCATTATCATTCTCATCTTTAATAACAATAGAACCGGAATTAATCCAATCTGCATTAATACCTATAGTATTCAATATAGCAGTTATTAAGTTCCCGTCAACAGTTAATCCATACCATGTCGGATGTTCGTCAAGTCCATTTGCTGTCATTGTAACACCAACATCCGAAATCATGATACGTATAGCTGATTCATTTAATGCCGGTTTATTGTGCAAATAATGAATGGTTGCAGAAGAAGGAGTAATAACATCTGTTGTATATAATCCATTAGCACTTGCTATTCTTTGTGATAGCTCATCTTCTGCCGCTTCCCATGCTGTTCTGTCTCTTTGTATTGCTTTCCTCAATGCTACATAATTTTTAACGGTTGAATCATATCTAGTAGCACTACTTCTTGAAGGTGTTTCTGCTCCACAAACTATCGTTTGCGTTCCGGTTACTGCAAATTCAGTC
>CAJOPQ010000127.1 GCA_905236445.1 uncultured Clostridia bacterium | reverse complement strand
GAGAATTATCCGGGTGTTGGATCAATTAATGGTGTAGATTTGTCTAATCAAATGTATGATGACATGTTGAGATCTAAAGTAGTGGTTGTTAGAGAAAATTGCACAGATGTTGACCTTAGTTCTGAAGTAAAAATAATTAAGACAGCAATAAATACATTCTATGCTACGACAGTGATACTGGCAATGGGTGTAAGACCAAGGCAACTTAATTCGGAATTGGAAAATAAGTTTATTGGCAAGGGATTAAGTTACAGTGCAACTCACGAAGGCGAACTATTTAGAGGCAAAGATGTCGCTGTTATTGGTGGTGGCAAGAGTGCGTTTGTTGATGCGTTCTACATGGCAGATATAGCAAGAAGTGTAATGCTTGTGCATAGAACAGACAAATTTAGAGTATCACAAATCGAACTAGATAAAGCTAATGAGAAGCATATTATAATTAAGACTTACAATGTTGTAAGAGACCTTGTTGGTGATGAGAAATTAGAACAATTAGTATTAGCAAATACTGAGAGTGGAGAACTTACGACTTATAATATTGACGGCATTTTCATGTCAGTTGGTCGTGTTCCAAATACTGAGATGCTTGCAGGTATTATTGATCTTGATGAGCAAGGATATATTGTTAGTAATGATTGCAAAACTAATATTGATGGAGTTTTTGCAAGTGGAGATATAAGGACAAAAGAACTTAGGCAAATTGTAACTGCCACTAGTGATGGGGCAATATGTGCTGTGCTTGCGATTGCGTATTTAACAAAAGCAAAAAAATAAGGCTGTATATCAATAGCCTTATTTTTTTAACTTTTTAATGCTCTTATAGCGTTGAGTATAGCAATGACCGTAACGCCTACATCACCGAAAACTGCCCACCACATATTGCTTAATCCAAGTGCTGACAGGATTAGTATTACAATTTTTACTCCAATGGCAAAAAATATATTTTCTTTGACAATTCTCATAGTCTTTTTGGCAATAACTTGTGATTTTAGAATGCTTTTAAGATTGTCATTCATTATAACAATATCACTCGCCTCAATTGCACTATCTGTTCCTAATGAGCCCATTGATATTCCAACATCAGATCTAACAAGGCTTGGAGAATCGTTAATTCCATCTCCAACAAAAGCAACCTTGTTGCCATCTTTAAGAATTTCTTCTAATTTTAACAATTTTTCATCTGGCAGTAGATTCGAATATTTTTCATTGATGCCTATACTGTCAGCTACATCTGTGACAATCTCCTTGCCATCTCCACTAAGCATAATAGTCTTTATGTTGTTATTGTGTAGTTCAGTAATAACTTCTTTCGCTTCACTTTTGATTGTGTCTCCAACAATAATTGCTCCCATGTATGTTTTATTTTTTGCAACATGTACAATAGAGTTTGGTGAATGAATCTCTTCAAATGTTATGTCGTTGGCTTTCATTAAAGTTTCATTTCCGACAAGGATTTTGTTGCTATTATCATATGCTATAACGCCTTGACCAATTATGTTTTGGTGTGCGTATTTTGACGCATCTATTTTAATATTCTTATCCATTATGGCTTGTGCGATAGGGTGTGTACTTTTACATTCGGCAATGGTTGCAAGTCTAAGTATTTCGTTTTTATCTATTTTTGTAATAATATCTTTAATCTCAAAGATTCCTTTTGTGATTGTTCCGGTTTTGTCAAAAACAAATGTATCAATTGACGGTAGTTTCTCGATATATGAACTACCTTTGATTAGTATCCCATTTCTTGATGCGCTTCCAATTCCTGCAAAGAAACTAAGTGGCACTGAGATTACAAGTGCGCAAGGGCATGAGACTACAAGGAAGCACAAAGCCCTGTATATCCAACTTGTGATGTTCCCAACAAATATTGGGGGAATAAATGCTATAATTATTGCAAGAATGCATACAATTGGCGTATAAATCTTTGCAAATTTAGTTATAAAATTTTCTGACTTTGACTTTTTTTCTTGTGCATTTTGAACTAGGTCCAATATTCTGTTGACTGTGCTATTAGAATAACTTTCTGTCACTTTTGCTTGTAATGTGCCATCAAT
The DNA here is from genome assembly GCA_905236445.1 of uncultured Clostridia bacterium. Taxonomy (GTDB): domain Bacteria; phylum Bacillota; class Clostridia; order Christensenellales; family UBA1242; genus UBA11490. Next base: position 1,716 of record CAJOPQ010000127.1, on the reverse strand, counting down.
ATTAACGCAACCACTTATAAGACTGTCTCCAATTTTTACAAATTTTGGCTGAGATTCTCCTGTTAGCATTGATGTGTCAATATTGCTTTGACCAGATATAACTATGCAATCAAGAGCAATTTTTTCGCCAGCTTTAATTTCTATAATATCTCCAATTTGTATTTCCTCTGGGGATAGTGTAGTTACCATTCCATTTTCTACTTTGTTGGCAAAATCTGGACGCAAATCCATAAGCCCTGCGACCGATTTTCTACTTTTTCTAACTGCAATGCTTTGAAATAATTCTCCAGCTTGATAGAAAATCATAACGGCTACGCCTTCACTGAATTCGCCTATGCAGAACGCTCCAATTGTAGCAACTGTCATTAGAAAATTTTCATCTAATAATTTACCATATATAACGTTCCTGCATGCCTTTTCTAGAATATCATAACCTATGATTAGGTAAATAATCAGGTATATTGGCAGGTTTATAAATAATGGAATATTTGTAATAAAAATGTTCAATAGCAGCATAATTACAAATAAAGTTGCGCTTATAAGTATTCTGATTAATCTTTTTCTTATTTTACTCATATTCTTCCTTTATTAGAATTCCACATCGCAATCAGAATCTATTATTTTAACTGTTTTTCTTACATATTTCAAAATTTCTTTTTCATTGAATGCTTCATCTAGATCAAGCGTCATCTTTTGTGTTAAGAAATTAACTGATACATTTCGAACGCCATTTAATTTCGCGATGTTTTCTTCCATTCTTCTTGCACAATTGGCACAATCTAGATCAATCATATTGTATATTTTTTTCATTCTGTTACATGCTCCTTTGCCATTTCAAAAATTTTAAATATATGTTCATCTTCTAGGCTGTATTCAATTTCTCGCCCATTTCTAATGGCTTTTACAATTTTTCCTTGCCTTAATATTCTCAAACTATGAGATATTGCTGACATTGTCATATTCAATTCACTTGCAATTTCTGAAACTGTTTTATTTCCAGTGAACAAAATTGAAACAATTTTGCATCTTGTTGTATCACCAAAAATACCCAATAGTTCTGCGATGCCCTCGATTGTCTGACTGTCGGCATAAACGTTTTTTATTTTGTTCTTTCTCAAAATTCTCCTCCAAAAACAAATAATTGAACAATTGCTCAACTATTTGTATTATATGCTTTTGATTAAAATTTTACAACCATTTTTTATAACAAAATAAAAAAAATTAGACAACAGTCTATCTGTGTTGTCTAATAGGTAGGATATAATCATCATAGTCGATAAGGGTAAGAGTGTATTTGTAAGGAAGTGCACATCTTGTATAAGACAGAAAATTTTTGTTATCAATGGTATTGTATGCTTCGCTAAAGATATATGCGAGTATGCTTATGGCTGGGGATAGGTCTATTAATTTAGCGCAGAGCTTCTTTGTTTCACTTGTGGTACTACACGAAAATAAACAATTAAGAGCCATGTCAACGTAGTTGTTGATGTCTAGCTTGTACCATTCTTGATTGTCAATTATCTCTAAGAAATTTTCTATGGGTTTGAAATTATATGATTTTTGTAGATAGCGTAGTAATTTTTCTTTGGAATAATTTTTTCTTGAAAGGTAGACGACTATTGTTGCGAGCTCAGACGCTTTTAATGCTGTGTCTGTGTTGTTGGTTGCTTTGACTATCCTTGCCACAATTCTTTTTAATTGTCGCATATCTTTAAT
>CAJOPQ010000126.1 GCA_905236445.1 uncultured Clostridia bacterium | reverse complement strand
CCCAAAACTCCTGGTTTTTGGGACAAATACTACTGATATAACAGATAGTTACAGTATAATTGGAGGTGTTTAGTTCCTGAAGGTGTTCGCTGGCATTATCAACGGTTGCATGATTTCCCTGCGCACTTGCCAACATGGGGGTGAACGATATAAGATGCGGCCATGAAGAACATACCTTGGTTAACTGGCCCAACTTTTGCTTCTCTCTTTAACAGCACATACGTCTACCCAGCTGTATTACAAGTTCTAGAGAATTAAATTTATCATTATAGAGGATCTGCTATGACTACACCTACAGAATATTTTGCACAGGTAGTTGACGATTATCGTCAAAACTATGCATTTAACCATATTGAAAATATAGACTGGGATAAATTTTATTCTGAAAATGTTGGTATTTTTACTGATGATATGAGTTTAGAAGCGTTTGCTTCTAACCTAGCAAAAGCTTTTAGTGTACTTCATAATGAACATTGGGCCGTATATCTACCAAACGGCAATATGTACAGTAGTTTTGGTGGCGAGTTAAATTTTAAATATACTTTTAGAGATTATGAGAGGTGTGTTGATACATCTTTTATAGCAAATAAATATTGTACAGTAATGAAAGAACAATACAATATTGATTGGGGAATCACAAATGAAAATATAGGATATATATGTATACAGGAACAGCATAGTAACGCTCAACTTGTTACACAAGCTTTAGCTGATAAAATTTTTCAAGATTTAGAAGAAACAGTTGGTATTATTATAGACATTAGAAGCGATGGCGGTGGAAATAATATCGTTGCGGATAGATTTCTTAATTATTTTGCAGATAGTGATATTCTATATTGTTATTGGGAAGATAAAGTTAATTCTAGGATTATTCCTAGTGTTTTTGAAGATGATAATTCTCGACTTTATGAAAAACCTGTTGCCGCACTCATTGGCAATGTTACCGCTAGTGCTGCCGAACTATTTGGGTATGCATTAAAAGAAATAGATAATATAACTTTAATAGGAGATTCAACATATGGACCAGATGCATTAACAACTGGTGGAATAGCTGGTGATTATGATTATAATGCATTTCGTACATTAGAAAATGGAGTTATGTATAATGTCCCATCTCGTTATGCACAGTTAACAGTTGATAAACTATATGCAAAATATAATCCTGTACAACCTGATTTAGAAATATCTCCAAGTGCTAGCATTGATGAAGATAGCGACTATGTTTTTGAAAAGGCTATTGGTACAATTCTCGAAAAAACAGATTCAAATATTTACTATACATTCCTTGACACTAATACAAACAAAGATTTGATTACCCATTCTGCAGTTGAGATGGTCGCAGCAAAATACAATATGCCCAATTACCACTTTACTGGAACAGTAGATAAATTTGAGGCGACAAAGAACATGGGTTCATGGAATATCGATTTCATGAAAGGGGTCTACTTTGATGAATCTTACTATTTAGGGCAGAAATCAGAGCAACTCAACACATTAGCAGTCAATGGAAAGACTGACTGGACAGAAGAATCTACTCTGGAAGCAATTCAGAGCGCTGGAATGACATCATGGGAGCACTTTTCACGACATGGAGCATTTGAAATTGCAGCTGATAACACATTTGGTATTGACCCAAGCAGTTTTTTCGACATTAGTCAATATTATGAAGACAAGCGTACACAATGCGAAAACTCAGGAATAATATATACAGACGATGAGCTTGTACAAATATTTCAGGTTGTTGGGCTTGATCCAATAACGCATTACTCCTTGTTTGGATTTCTTGAGGATGTTACACCAACTTGTTAGCAACACACTGAGTTTATCCGGAATGTTCTAGAGACGGAATTTCTGAAATCACCTTTAAACAAGGTTTCCTTGACAACCTTACAGGCGCATATAAAAAACCACCGGATACGCCGGTGGATTTTTTTGTTTGGAGTAAGACTGCAGGTTGTGGGGTTAGAGTTCGAGGACGGGGAGGACTGCGTACTCAGTAGTCTTGTTATCGCAGCTACACTCACCACTGTTAAGTACGCACCGAGCATTAGCTTCATGATACTCTGTGCAAGACCATGCACCAACGAAGGAGAAACGCCCGTATGGCTACCGTCGTACGACTGTT
>CAJOPQ010000125.1 GCA_905236445.1 uncultured Clostridia bacterium | reverse complement strand
TTTTCATTCTCATGGCTATTCTCATTGGTGTATTCATCGAATATATCTTTGCCAAGTCCTTTTAGAGCCTCCTCATAAGATTCAATCTCTTTCTTTCGCTCAGGGCTCTTTGCCTTCTCAGACTCAATCCACTTCAACTGTGCATTTCTGCCACCCGGATTGCCCGCATTGCTTAATTCTCTTCTGAAATTGTGATAGCCGGGATTCTCCCTTACGTCTGTGAAATTACCTTTTTCATCCTTAACATAATTCGGATTGCCATTTAAATTTCTTCCAAGAATTTTATTGTATTGACCCCATTTATGTAGATCTTCTCTTGTGAAGTACCCCTCACCTATCAAGCGTTCTGTTTCTTTCTGTCTCTCATAGTTATTTTTTATCATCTGGTCACTAGTTAATGGACCTTTTGATGTAAATTTTCCCATTGCCAACTCATAATCTTTATAAGTCCAATGCTTCTTCTCTTCTGCCATTGCTATCTCCTAAATATTTATACTCTATCGTTAGTTTAACATATTATATAAAAATTCGACAAGTAATTTTTCTTAAATATTTGTTCTATTCCTTTATTTTGTGCAATATTAACTAAAATAACAATAATACATTAGCCTATATTATAAATACCATTTACGACAAAATTTTTTAAAGTTTTGAAGATTTCTATTGCAATTTTGATAATATTGGTGTAATATAACTAATAGATAGATTAGATTTTTATAAAAAATTTGGCACAAGTTGTATTTTCATTTTGATTACAACTGCTCAAATTGAAGTATGTACATGTAGTGTTTGTCTTTTTTTGTGTTGTTACGGATTAGACAGCCACTATATTGTTATAAATTCTGATTTGGATTGGATACGCCATCAAATGTTTTTTAAGTTTTAGCGCATGCCAATTAGTTATTACATAAATAAAAAGGAGAAAAATATGAGAAACAATCAACAGTTGAAGTTGTCTTTCTTGGGCGGTGTTGGAGAAGTAGGCAAAAATATGATGACACTAGAATATGGTGACGATATGATAATCATAGATTGTGGTGTTGCTTTTCCATCTGATGATATGCCGGGAATTGACCTTGTAATTCCAGATTTCAGTTATGTATTAAAAAACAAAAACAAAGTTAAAGCTGTAATCATTACTCACGGACATGAAGATCATATAGGGGCATTACCATACTTAATGCAAGAAATAAATGCGCCAGTATATGCAAGCAGACTATCTGCCGCCCTAATAGACAACAAATTAAGAGAATTTAAGAAAAAATTTAAGACTAATGTAGTCAAAAACAAAAGTATTGTGAAGGCAGGTTGCTTTACAATAGAATTCGTCAAAGTAACACATAGTATATCGGGATCTATGGCCATTGCTGTTACCACCCCTGTTGGAACATGGTTCCACACTGGAGACTTCAAAATGGATTTTACGCCTATAGACGGCGAGCCAATGGATCTAGTAAGGCTAGCTGAGATTAGCAAAAAAGGTGTACTACTTCTTACTGCAGACTCTACGAACGCCGAAAGACCGGGATTTAGTATGAGTGAGAAGAAAGTTGGAGCAACACTAGACGGATTATTTGCCCAAAACAAGCAAAAAAGAATAATAATTGCCACTTTTGCATCTAACGTACATCGTATTCAACAAATATTAGATTTGTGCGAGAAATATGGTAGAAAAGCTGTCTTTAGTGGAAGAAGCATGCAAAATGTATGCGAGACTGCTAGCAAAATTGGTGAATTGAAATATAACAGAGAGAACATAACAGACATTGGATCTATTAACAAATATGATGATGACAAGATATGCATAATTTGCACTGGAAGTCAAGGCGAACCTAATAGTGCTCTATCTAGAATGGCAAATGGCGAATTCCCTAAGGTCGAAATTACCAACAACGACTACGTTATATTTAGTGCTTCTGCTATACCGGGAAATGAGAAAGAAATTGACGAAGTTATTAACGCATTGTATAAGAAAGGTGCATCAGTAATATACGAGTCACTTGCTGAAGTGCATGTATCTGGACACGCTTATCAAGAAGAATTAAAGACTATGCAAAGTATCCTAAAACCAAAATTCTTTGTACCATGTCATGGAGAATTTAGACATCTTAGAGCACATGCTAACATTTCTATGGACCTTGGTCTTCACGAAAGAAACATAGTTATTCCAGACCTTGGAGACAGCATTGCAATTACTGCCAACTCAATTAAAAAATGTGGTCAAGTTCCTGCTGGAATTAAATTAATAGATGGTCAAGATATTAGCTCTGCAAATGGCGTTGTTCAAAGAGATAGGATGCAACTTGCAACTGAAGGATTATGCGTGGTTGTATTAACAATATCTAACCGTAACTACACTCTAACAAGCAAGCCTGACATTGTAACCAAAGGTTTCATCTATGCTAATGATAATGCAAACATAATTGAAGAAGCTAAAGATTTGGTTATCAACACAATAATTAATGCAGATTTCAAATCTAATGATTGGAATCTAATAAAAGAATCAATTAAGAAAGCGTTAAGCAATCTATTCTTCAAAAACTTAAAGAGACGACCAATAATCATTCCTATAATTGTACCTACTGTGTAACCAAAATTTTCCAAAAAACATATATTTATACAGTTTTTTGCAATTAAGTTTTGTTATCAATCAACAAAATTGTTGTAAATTCGAAAAATTTCGACATATTAGTTGAAATTTTTTACTGATTAAGTATAATATAATTGTATCAAAAAAAGGAGAAAAATTATGGCAAAGAAAAACGATTACTTTGGTTTGAGTTGGATTGTTAGTCTAATTCTAGCAATTATTCCAGTTACTTCTTGGGTTTGTGGATTTGTTACAAGATTCAAAGAAGGCAAAATTGTTGCTGGTTTAATCAGATTAATCTTTGGTTTCACAATCGTATGGATCTTAGACATTATCTTCATGATCATGAACCACAGCATTCTACGTTTACTTAATGTTTAATTTTAACTCAAGTATTACGAAAAATAAAACACGCTATTA
>CAJOPQ010000124.1 GCA_905236445.1 uncultured Clostridia bacterium | reverse complement strand
GGAATAGCCCCTTTCAATGCATCGCAAAATAGAGTTATAAAACCAAGCTTCGCGCCATAATTACGAAGCATATTCATTGTACCCGGATTACCACTACCCTCTTTCGTAATATCACTATTATAATGTGCAGTAATCATTCTTGATACACTTATTCCACCTAACAAATACGCACCAATAACCAAACAAACAAATTTAATTACTACCATCTTTGTCCGCCTTACTCTTAATTATTAATCTGATAGGTGTTCCACTGTAGTCAACACTCTTTCTTATACAATTTTCTAAATATCTGACGTATGAGAAATGCATAAGTTTAGCATCATTGCAGAACACGACAAATGTAGGAGGTGCCACTTCTGCTTGTGTTATATAATAAATCTTACAGCGTCTTCCACTCCTTGCTGGAGGTTCATTAACCAAAATTGCAGATTGCAAAATTTCATTCAAGACACTTGTTCCAATTCTATTATGTGCATTATTATAAACTGTCTCAACAGTTTCCATAACTTTATTCAATCTTTGACCAGTTAGAGTAGATGTGTAGATAGGTACATAATAATCCATAAATTTAAGATCTTCATCTAATTTTTTGTTAAACTCAATCATTGTCTGAGTGTCTTTTTCTATAAGATCCCATTTATTCATAAGAATTATACTTGGTTTGCCGGCCTCATGTACAAAACCAGCAATTCTAACATCTTGCTCAGAAAGACCTTCGCTAGCATCTACTACAATAATTACTACATCTGATCTTTTGATTGCTTCAAAGGATCTAAGAATACTATATAACTCTACGCTTTCAGGCTCAATTGCTCTCTTTCTTCTAATGCCTGCTGTATCTATTAAGACGTAATCTTTGTTATTGTATCGGAATGGTGTATCAATAGCATCTCTAGTAGTACCGGCAACGTCACTAACCATCACTCTTTCCTGACCAACCAATCTATTAAGAAGACTGCTCTTACCAGCATTTGGTTTACCTACAATTGCAATTTTTATCTTATCTGCATCTTGTTCTACAGTGACTTTGTGTTTGAATTTAGACACAACTTCATCTAAAAGATCTCCTATACCCATTCCTTGTACGGAAGATACACCTATAGGATCACCTATACCTAGATTATAAAATTCAAATAACTTTTGCTCATCATAGTTATCTAACTTGTTGACACATAGAACAACTGGTACATTATATTTTCTAAGGAAATTAACTGCGTCGTAGTCTGCAGCTACCAAACCTTCTTTGCCATCTACTACAAATATTACAACATCTGCCAAGTCCACAGCTATCTCTGCCTGTTTGGTAATATTTTGCTGAAACTCAGATTTATTAAACACATCAAGTCCTCCGGTATCAACTAAGGAAAAAGCATAGTCACACCAACTAGCATCACCATATATTCTATCTCTTGTCACTCCCGGCAAATCTTCAACAATACTTATTCTCTTACCACAAATTCTATTAAACAGTGTACTTTTGCCGACATTTGGTCTACCAACTATTGCAACTAAAGGCTTATCCATAATTTTACCTCCTTCAAAACTCGCTCTTGACTAATTATAACATATACGAATACAAAAGAAAATACAATTTTGCAAATTAACAAAAGAAAAATGTTATAATTTAAAATTAATAAATATGTGCCATAGACAAAGCTATAGCACATATTTTTATTCACTAATCACAAATTGATATACATCTGTAACTTTGACAGGCTTAGAGATTTTTAGCGATTTGTCTAATGGTTTTACAACTGGTATTGCAGAGTTTTTGACAAATTTTAACTTGTTATTGTCAATTTCTGCTGCAAAATTAACATTTGGTTGTAACTTATATGCTCTAACAAGTTGTGGCTCTCCAGACTTAACTGTAATTATTTTACTTCCCTTTTTGTTTCTTAAAGATTGTGGAATGTCTTTGTATTTAATTGTATGCATTAATCCATTAGAAGCAAAAATTGAAACTGCATCATCTTTTGCCAACTGCATAGCACCTACAACAACATCTCCATCTGATAGTGCAATTCCCTTAACTCCACTACTTACTCTACCAGTTGCTGCAATGTCATCTTTTGGCACAAGCATACCTATTCCAAACTTTGTAAATATTGCAAGCTGACTATCTTTGTTGTCAACTTCAACACCAATTAACTCGTCTTTTTCTTTAAGTTTAATTCCTGCAATCAAGCTCTTGCTACATAAATATTCGGATACTAGAGTTTTCTTAATTAAGCCTTGCTTGGTATAGAATATTAGAATATCATCTTTCATATTCTCATTAAGTTCCATGACAGATACAATTTTCTCGTTATTAGCAATACCTTTGACATATGATCCAAGGCTAAGACCTTTATCTCTGAACTTACATTGATTAATCTTTGATATTTTGATTTGTACAGAGTTACCTAGATTAGTAAATATGAACATGGTACTATCAGCACTAAATAATCTAGATGTCTGAGGAATTTCTTGTAGCGTTGCATTAGAACTAATATCTTTGGTAGCTAGATTATAACTTTTCTTATTTACTGCTTTAATTGTTGCGATAGGAGTAGTTATTATATGAACATCTTCGGCAATTTCATCGCCTTTACCAGCAGTCTCTACTATCTCAAACTCTTCACCATCAATAAATTCTGTTTTTCTATCGCTTCCATATTTCTTAGCAATCTCAGACAGCTCCTGTTTTACAATTTTTAACTGCATGCTATCACTCTTCAGAATTGCAGTATATCTTGCAATTAAATCTTTCAATCTGTTTAATTCTGTAACTAATTTCTCTACCTCTAGATTTGTAAGTCTTGCAAGTCTCATATCTAGAATTGCCTGTGCTTGTACATCAGTTAGTTTAAATCTATTAATAAGTGTAATTTTGGCATCGGTTACACTTTTACTTTTCTTAATTATTTTGACAACTTCGTCAATATTTTTGATTGCTATTAGCAAGCCTTCTAGAATGTGTTCTTTCTTCAAACACGCTTCTAAATCAAATTTTGTTCTATTATAAATGACTTTTTTCTGATAATTAACATAATACTTCAGATAATCTATAAGAGTTAATTGTCTTGGCTTACCATCTGCAATAGCAACCATGTTCGCATTGAATGAAGTCTCTAGATCGGTCTGTTTGAATAATATATTTAAAATATTTTGAATCTTTGCATCTTTTTTTAATTTAATAACAGCACGAGTGCCTTGTCTATCGGACTCATCAACGATATCTTGAATATATGCCAAATCCCCAGTTTCATCATTCTCTTTGACAGCTGCTATCCTTTGCAACAAAGCTGATTTGTTAACTTGATAAGGAATCTCTGTAAATACAATATTTTTCTTATCATTTTCTGCATTTTCTATATGAAATTTCGATCTAATAACTATTTTGCCTTTACCTGTAGCATACACCTTGTCCAATTCACTTGAATTAAGTATATATGCACCAGTAGGAAAATCTGGACCTTTCATAATTTTCATTAACTGCTTCAATGTAATGTTATTATTATCTATATATGCACAAGCCGCCTGACACGCCTCTCTTAGATTATGAGGTGGAATATTTGTGGCCAATCCTACAGCAATTCCCATACTACCATTAACTAGCAAATTAGGAAATCTGCCCGGCAACATATCAGGTTCCTTACAAGAATCGTCAAAATTCAAGCTCCAAGAAACTGTATCTTTCTCAATATCTCTTAGAAGTTCTAGCGACAATGGTGCAAGTCTTGCTTCTGTATAACGCATTGCTGCTGCACCATCTCCGTCTACAGATCCATAGTTACCATGGCCATCAACCAACACTTCTCCCATGTTAAATGGCTGTGCAAGTCTAACCATTGTATCATATATACTTTTATCACCATGTGGGTGATATTTTCCCATGCAGTCACCGACAATACGTGCACTTTTCCTATATGGTCTGTCTGGTAAAACACCAACTTCTAGCATGCTATATAGCACCCTTCTTTGAACTGGTTTTAATCCATCTTCTACTCTAGGTAATGCTCTATCTAGAATAACATATTCGCTATATGGAAGCATGCTCTCATGAATAACAACATCTACTGCTTTAGTTACAAACTTTTCGCCATCTGCCGTATTTGGTTCTACAACATCATTTTTCTTTGTAGTTTTTCTTCTACTTCTAGTTTCGGCAGCAACCGTCTCCTCTACAATATCTGACTTGCTACTAGAAACTATATATTGAGAAATCTCATCATCTTTGTTTGTTATTGTCTTATCTATCTTCTTTGGCATAACTTACTTCCTATCCTTTTCAAAATTAGATACTTTATTGAAATTGGCATTCTCAATTATATATTTCTTTCTTGCTTCAACATCATCACCCATAAGTGTATTAATCATCTTTTCCGCTTCAGCAACATCGTCTAGTGTAACTTGGACCAACACTCTTTTGTCTGGATCCATAGTTGTCGTCCATAATTGCTCTGCTGTCATTTCGCCAAGACCTTTAAAACGTTGAACAGAATAGTTTGTTACACCTTTGATAGCCTTGGCATAATCTTCATCGTCATATATATAAGTTACACTGTTCTTCTTAGTTATTTTGTATAATGGAGCAATTCCTATAAAGACATGCCCATCTAGAATAAGTTCTTTCATGTATCTATAGAAAAAGGTTACAAGAATAGATCTTATGTGCGCACCATCTTGATCTGCATCGGCAAGTATTATAACCTTGTTGTATTTTAAATTAGCAATATTAAAAGTATCACCTATTCCAGTTCCAAGTGCACTTATAATAGTTCGTATTTCTTCATTATCCAATATCTGACTTAGACGCTTCTTTTCAACATTTAGAGGTTTACCTCGAAGTGGTAATATTGCTTGGAAACTACGATCACGTGCTTGTTTTGCACTTCCTCCGGCACTATCTCCCTCAACAATAAATACTTCATTAAGAAGTGGATTACGCCCAGAACAACTTGCTAGCTTACCTATCAAAGAATATGATTTTTCTTCGCTTTCTTTTACTTGCTTTTTGTTTTCTTTCGCTTTTTCTTATCTCTTCTTGATGTTATTGGCCTTCTTGCCTTCATTTGTAGCATATTTTTTCCATCGGCT
>CAJOPQ010000123.1 GCA_905236445.1 uncultured Clostridia bacterium | reverse complement strand
TATGCATCTGCTGCACCGTTGCCTGTTGCAATATTTCCGTTAGGATCATCTAGAACTACTTCGTTTCCCTTAACAACCTCAAGTGAACCCAATTTCTTACCGTCTGGCATATGACGTTCTGCTACGTCCGAGAAGTATGCATCAAAACTGGCCTCGTCTTTGAAAACAAAAGTTGTTTGCGCTCCCGGTATAAATTCTCTAGCAACTTCATTGTCATAATCTGGTCTAGACATGTGAACAAGTATTTGTCCTCGTCTACCTCTGCCTGCGATGCGACCCTTTACTGAGTCAGTAACAACTTGCTCAATACAACCCGACCCATGCTGGTCAGGATTAAGAAGAGCAGTCAACTTCCCATTCATACCGCCTTCATTGGTATAGAATTCAACGTCTCCCTTTTTTGACACTCCATGATATATGGCCCTTTTTTTAACGGCACCAATAAAACCATCAATTAATTTTTCCTCTGCAGGAAACATTTTCCATTTCTCCTTTTATAAAAAAGATTATTTACATAATATCAATAAAATTTCCCTTTGTCAAGCACAAAATAAAAAAATAACTCCAAAAATTTTTTATATTAATAATTGTAGTTATTTTCTTAATCGTTAATTGCTAATTATTTTGTTTAATCTCCCATTTCTGCGTCAGATATGGCAATATTTTTTACTTTGTCATTCAACACTTTGCTGAACTTGCATATATAATCTGCTGTAGTAGCAGCATCAATATTTACTGTAAACACTTGCTCAATGTTGAATTTGCCGTCTTTGTCTTCGGCAGGATCGAAGCTGAGTGTTGCTAGTGTAGTAAAATTATGCCTATTGCTATCATAATGGTCCACTTTCTTGGCGTGTGCTACTGACATAAACTGAGCATAATATTGCATCTTTCTTAGATCGTCTGTCGCAATCATAGAATGATCGACAATATCTGGAATGCCATATCTATAATCTAAAGGCGTCTCTAATGTAAGACTGTATATGTCTTTTGTTGAAGTCAAGATTGTGTCATCTGGCAAATTTTCTGTGCCTTCGGAGACTTTGACTTGTGGTGCATCGGCACCATTCGCTTTTGCCCTTTTGATTTCTGTATCAAACACATATTCATATAAGCCCTTATTGGTCGTAGTAAAAATCATTCCATTATTTACTACACTGTATATTTTATCATTGGAACTCTCTTCATAATTCTTATTGTGTTTTTCTCTAAACCAATCCATTTTGTCTGTATATGTTTTCAAGATTTTATCCTCCATCAATTTTAATTGTTTCAACATTTAAGTTGCAGTACTTAATTCGCAAGCGACAAACTAACGATTATATCACTAAATTTCTAGCTTACACTTGTTATATAAATACGCCTTATGCTTCAAGATCATTGTAAGCACTGTCTGGATCGTCTCTTAGGGCGATTAATTTCTCATTATCATCTACAAATATATCACCGTCTGGGTCGGCCGAAATATTATCAAATGCTCTCTCTATATCACCTGTTGCATGACGCATATCTTCTTCGCTTCTCCATATAAAATTCTTACACAAATCGCCACTACCACAAAATTTATAATCATCTCTGCAAAGTGAATTTTCTTTGGCAATGCTTACATCTACCCCTCTAAACCTTATTGGCATCGAACCTGTAGGCGTCATTGTTAACCCGTTTTTGACACAAAGTGTCCTAATGATGTCATCAGCTATACTTATTCCTTTATAATCACCTTTAGTCAAAAGCAATGTTGTAAAGCCATCTTTAATCTTTGTCACAGATACACCAGAGTCACTCATGTTATTATAACTTACAATTCTAATCGGGCATTCATGGAACAAATATACATATTTGAATTTGTCGTCAAATTTCATTTCATTTTTTGGATTCAAGCAATCGGCCAAGTCTTGTGTTTGAGGATATTCGCCGTGAATTTTTGTAATATAGTTGACAAGTAAATTGAAATAATCCTCGTCACTAGACACGACCGTAAACTTCTCCGTATCAAATACTCCGGCTACACCATTAGCAAACGCAGTATTAAGCAAATTTCTTCTCATTGAAAACCTGTTATCGTAACTCATTTTTCACTTTCCTATTATAATTGATTATATCGACCAAATTTCTAGTATAAATATTTTAGCACATGTAAAACAAAAAAGTCAATACCAAAATTTTTGATACAATTTGGGATTGACTAATGTATGGTTTTATGATAATATGTATGTATTATTGAGTGATATGTAACCAACAAGGAGACTTAAGATGAAGAGAAGAACTCTAGAAGATTTCATAACATTATACAAATCAGCAGATAACGACAATAAGCAGTCGCGTTTGCAAGATGTTGTTAACTATATTAAATTTATGGACAAAAACGAGTTGTCTGCAAGAATAAACGATGTAGACATAATAAGCGATGTGTTACAAGCAGATTATACAACATACAGAATGTTGGATTTAGACTCTTACTGGCAAAATAACAAATTGGACGAATTGAAAAAAATAAGTAATGCCTACACTTCATCAATCCAGAAAGAAGTAGATAGACGCAATGCTATTATCAACAGCGATGAGACAAATTTCTTGGATTGTAGCAAACTTCGACGAGATACGATGCCAGTGCAAGACGAATTGCAAGATGCACTTGATCAAGCAGAACTGATTGAAAGAGCAATTGTGGATAGAGAAAACGACGGCAAAGACGTAGAATAATGATATAACTGTGATAAATTATTACCTAGCGACCTTATGGTAACTAGGTTTTTTTGTCGAATATTATACAAATAAGCAAAATGTTTTTCTTTTTTACAATATCTTTGTGCTATAATAAGAAAAATGGAGGTACACATTGGAAAAGAAAAGAAATGATGATATCCAAACTATGTTTGATACTTTTGTAGAGCAGTATGATAACGGCACCAAACTATATGCGTATCTTAAGAATAACTTATTTATAATAACAGACTCTCATGAGACCTATCTTAATCTTATCGCAAAAGAGAGACGTAGCTTGATAGAATCAATTGTTACGAAACAAGACAAAGGTTTTCTTAGATTAATAGATGTTGCAAACGAGGGACTTGGCTCTATCATGAATGATGAAGGCGTTATAGAATCTTTTAACAATGCTATTGCATTTAGCTCAGAAACACAGCAGACACTTAACTATCATGGCTCGCCACTTTCCGATGTGATGGGTGGTCACAATACTATGATATTAGCAACCAATCCGGATTTGCTTATGGGATATAGTCAAGTTGTGGTTGACAGCCATATCAACAAACTTGGAATTGATATTATGTCTCGTAACGATGTTGGCGAACATGCATCGTTGGATACCGTAACAGTTGTTAATAATCAAATAATAGATATAGACGATCAGTATGATGGATCTTATGATACTGTCGAAAGTCTAAGAATGGCACCGGGACTTATTGAGAGTGCTATCGAATATGGCAAAACTGCTAGTTTTTTGACTAATATTAAGAAAGCTATTGACTCTGAATATGTTGAATATTCCGATCCAGTTGTAGCCAATTAAAATACAACAACTCTACATTTGTAGAGTTGTTTTTTTATTATTCCCTTGCCCTGCAATATGTTTTGAAAAAACAACACCTCCTATAACAATAAATGTATTGAGGTGTTTTTGGTCAAGGAGTAAATATAGCATAATTATTAGAAGTTAGACGAATGCATAGCCACTTGTTTACTTAATACTGTTCACGCCATCAAGGATTTTGCGAACAACAACAATTTTTACAAACTTAGTGAGTTAGTTGTTATCGCAAGGAATATATTTTTTCAAAGCTCTCCATACTTCTTTATTTGATTGAAAGGATAGCGTATCTTCTACTCTGTCAACGTCAACCCATATTAGTTCATGTGTCTCGATAGATGTATTGTCGCTATGACCAGTATCTAGTGCCACATACATATATACCTCACATTCTTCTCCTTTTGGTGTGGTGTAGCACTCTATATAAGGTGTGTGATTAATAATTGTTGCCTGTCTCTTAATTTCTTCGGCTGTTTCTCTAATCGCGCACTCCTCATAAGTCTCGCCTTGCTCTACGTGACCTTTTGGAAAAGAATAGTCGTTGTAATAATCCCTAAAAATTAGTGCAATTTTATCTAGTTTACTATTGTATACCACTAGACCAGCTTTCTTTGTCGCCATACCTGCCTCCAAATTTTTATTGATTTTATTATATCACAGAACATATTTTCAACAAAAATTTTTGCTTTACAAAAAAGCATTTTAATGTTACAATCACATTGAAAATTTCAGCAACATATAAGGAGAAAATATGAAGGCATTGTTTTTAACAAGTAGTCTAGATACGAACGATAAGCTGGAAGACGGCACTAGAGTTGCAAAAAAATTTCCTAATAATAATCATATTATAGATAATCTAGAAAAATATTTAGTTGCACACAACAACCTCTTGATAGTAGCCAGTTCGCCTGAGAAGTATGATATAACAGATCTGCATGCAGATGTTAATAAGAAAAGTTTTGCAACAACGCTTGGCTTTAAAAACTTTGCAATTTTGGATGATAGAACTATTACGCAAGCACAACAGCTGGTTAACTGGGCAGATCTTATCTTACTGTCTGGAGGTCATTTGCCTACACAAAATAAATTTTTCCACCGTATAGACGGTTTTGGCAAAATGTTACAACAATCGAATGCCGTTGTTGTAGGAGTAAGTGCTGGGAGCATGAACTGTGCAAGCACGGTATATTGTCCTCCCGAAGAAGAAGGCGAGGCGGTTGATCCTAATTTCCAGAGATTTTTCCCCGGCCTACATCTGACAAATATTAATGTTGTGCCTCATATTAGTGATATAAGAAATGAGCAAGTTGACGGAATAAGCACATATAATGGATTTATATTGCCCGATAGCAATAGATGTGATATTGTTGCGATTCCAGACGGCAGTTATATCCTCTACGATGGAACAACTTCTACAGTGTATGGCGAAGCTTACTTATTACATGCCGGCAATGAGAAAAAGATATGTGACAACGGCAAAAGTTTAATAATTGATAATCTAGAGAAGTATTTATAAAATTAGCATATTTCAAGAAAAACACTCTAACTTTTTCAAGTTAGAGTGTTTTTTTTTACTTGTTTCAAAAGCCTTTTGCCATAGTTGTTGTGTATTATAGCAATTAGAATTCAACTTTGATATTTTTTCTCTGAGCTTCGTCTTCGATAATGAAGAACGCATACTCTTTATGGTTGTATAATTTTGCAAATAGATTGCCCGGGAAAGTCTGAATACTGTTGTTATACACTTTAACTTTGGCGTTATAATATTTTCTAGCATTTACAATATCAGCCTCAACAACTTTCAATTGATCTTGCAAGTCCATGAAGTTAATATTTGCTTTAAGGTCTGGATATGCTTCGACTACAGCAAAAAAAGATCTCAATGCTTTGTTAAGTTTACCTTCGCTCTTGATTTTCTCTTCTGTAGTTTTGGCAGATACAGCACAATTTCTTGCTTCGATAACTGCAGCAAGAGTTTCTTTTTCGTGTTTTGCATAACCTTTGACAGTTTCAACCATATTAGGAATTAGGTCGTGTCGTTTTTGTAAATATGTATCCATTGTAGAGAAAGATTCCTCTACATTGTTTCTCAATTTAACAAATTTGTTATGATAACTCCAGAACATGCAACCTATAATAACTGCTATAACCAACACAATTCCTATAATTGCAATCCACCAGTATCCACCAGCTCCTAATAATATCATATTACATCTCTCCTTAACTACTATATATAATAATTTAATTAATATTAGTATACAAATATTTTTTTTATTTTCAAAATGTTTTTATATATAATTATACAATTGTATGTATAAAAATTACATATATACTACAATTCGTTCTCATCTACTCTAGACAAATCTTGTTCGAATAGAACTTTGGTATTGTTTAGCGCATGAACTTGAATAGTTGTTCTGTTCATAGGTCCTGTTATCAAGAATACTTGACCTCTCTTGGCGGACACTATAGAATCTTTCTCGGAGTCGTTAATTCCTCCAGCATTACGATATAGTTCGATAAGGTCGTTCATATCGTTAGGCGATAGCGACAATATCATAGAGTATTGGCAGGCATTGATTATTGCTGTAGATTGTGTTGCAATTTCTTCCGATCCAACGAAGTCTTTGATGTTCTGCGTAATAATTATCTGCATTCCGTTATATTTACGAATACGCTTTGCCATCTGTGCCATAAAGTCTAGCGCTATTGGGTATTTCTTATTGATGAATACGTGCGCCTCATCGACGGCAACAATTACTCTTCTGTGATCTTCTTCTCTTTCTTCATTCGCAAAATACTTTAAGTTGAAGTCCCTATTTTTGATAATCTCGTTATCCAAGTATTTGAATACTAGAAGCATTTGTGCATTGGCAATAATATCGTTACGGTTAGATACAAGAGTACGGAAACTAAAACATATGAAGTTCTCGTTAGTCCTTATTGAGTTATAGCCATTCCATAGGTTACTGTTACGGCCACCTGTGGCGAACTTCTCCAAATACACTCTTATGGTCTGAAGATTTCTAAGATGATACTCGTCTTTCTCTTTGGCAATCATTTCGTCAACAAGCTCTACCAAATCATCAAAAATTGGGAAATCTTCTGGGCCAAGCTCACTAATATTGGTTGTAGGAGTAATATTGAACCTGCTATACAAAGTAGCGACAGTGGAGTTAAGCAATTCAAACGCATCGGCGTTGATTCCCGGCAAAATTAGTTTGAAGAACTGCTCCAAGAACTGCAAATGTGCATTATATGAGTCGTCTTGTTCGCCCTCTTCTGACTCTAATGTTGCGTA
>CAJOPQ010000122.1 GCA_905236445.1 uncultured Clostridia bacterium | reverse complement strand
TAGCAAATGTGTACTACACTGGTACTGAGACGCAGTGGAGTGAAATAGCTATTGGTAGTTATGATAACACTTCATTAACAAACGCAACCAGATATTATTACAGTGCAACTCAACCTACCGATGAAGGTAATTTCTGGCACTATGACTTAGACGGTGTAACACCAGTTAAGTGGTAGATTCAAAAAAACTCTAGTAAGTAAACAACTAGAGTTTTTTTTATCAATTTATCTAGAATATTTCACAAGTTCATATATTTTGCCATAGATTCTTGCGTTTTTAATGTGGGTTGTTCCAATGATATCGCCTTCATGCACAATGATTTCGCCATTGATATTAGAAATATTCTTGGTACATTTTCTACCCATCAACATGTTTGTGTCAGATATTCTTACGGGTTCGATATTAGTTGAGTAAGGTGTTGTTGAATTGGGCGAATGTTGAAGTAATTTGTTATTAGTTGATTCATTGCTAGTGTCGTGCAGAGTTTTGTCAATATCTGTGTAAGGTGCAGTCAAGTTGGTTGTATTAGCAGAGGATTGTTCTAAAGGCTTTGACTCAGAGCAAGTTTTGTCAACTTCTACAATCTTAACAGAAATATCTGCGTATTGTGCTTTCTTGTGTGGCACGCCTCTCGGTCTAAAATCTGATGTAAATATTTTTTTAGAATCTCGAATAATACAAATCCCGTCATTTATTTTCAATATTTGTGATCTACAATATTCCGTTCCGTCATCTAATCTTATTGAGTCGAGATATAACTTATCATTGAAAGCGACATCTACTATTGTTCCTAACAATTTACCATGCAAAGAGTACACTCTACAATCTATTGGAGAGATGTTGCTTTGCAATAGCAGTTCCAAATTTGATTTTAGTTCAAGTGCAGAAATATTGCGAATAATTATGCTGTCATCTTTGTATGCAGATATTTTTCTTATTGGTAATATGTATTTGATATTGTTGTGGATTATCTCTATATATTCGCATTTCCAATTCTTTGCGATGAATACATTTGTTGCCTGCCCCACTTCCTTACATTCGTATATGCTTATTACTTTTTTTCCAATAATATTTTTCAAATTAATCATTAATTTACCCTCTGATATATTGTATAATTATATTGCATAATATATGTTGTAGTATCAAGAATTTAATTTATTATATTTGTTTAATTTTGTAAAACTATGCTACAATTATAATGTAAAGGTGAGATAATGGGATTATTGGCAAAAATAAAGCAAATGTTTTCTAGCAATATTGTGTATACTCACGATGAAAATGATGTGGTTGTTCTGTATAACAACAAGTCCACCAAGTTAAAGGTTGGATCGTATATAGTTATAGAGAATGATTGCACAGCAATGATTGCATACAGAAATAACATAACAGATTATTTATTTGGCAAAGGCAAGTATAAGGTTGCAAGCGAAGATATGCCAAAACTTTTTTTGCGTGGTGCATCTGGCAAGAAAGAGGGTGCGCGTAATATCAAAGTTGACCTATACTTTGTCAACAACAACCTTGTTGAGAGATTTAATTTCGCGTCTAGCAGGCACTTTGTAATAAGAAGTAGACAGTATGGTAGGATAGGTGGGCAAGTCGAAGGGATATGTAAACTACATATAACTAGTCCAAGAGCTTTATTTGATTGGTTGTATATAATTAAGAGAAAATTTAAAAATGGCAAAATTGACAAAATAATAGGCGAGCAAATAGGTAATGCTGTATGCAGAGCGTTAGAGAAATCTAAAATTGATATAAAAGATATAGTGCTGAAAAACACAAACATCAATGAATTTCTTAATGTTGAGTTGGAAAACACTTTCGAAGACCTTGGCTTTGAGATAAAAGATGTGTATTTAAAAGGAATACAATTCGATGCCAAAGTTCAAGATAAGATAGATGCTATTATAAGTAAATCATATGAAAGTGTAGACAAAAGGGAGACACGGCGTATAACAATAACAACTGTCGGCGAAGATATTAGCGAGGCACAACCAGCGATTAATTCACAAATTTGTTCTAAATGTGGAAAAGAGTACAGCAACGAATTTGATTTTTGTCCGTATTGTGGAAATAAAAATATTAAATAAAAGATTGAAAAAACAAAATGGTTGTGTTAATATATTAGTGTGATTAGTAAATATTTATTGTTAAATATGTGAAAATTAATTATATATTCAATAAAAGGAGTAAAAAATGAAAAAAATAACAAAAGATTCAACAATTGGTGAAATTGTAGATAACTACGAAGGCTCTCAAGACATACTTCTAGGATATGGCATGCATTGCTTTGGTTGCCCTATGAGCAGAATGGAAACAATAGAAGAAGCTAGTGCTGTCCATGGAATAGATTATCAAGAAGTCTTGGATAAGTTGAATGCAAATATCGTAGAAGAAGTTGTTGATCAGGCTAACGATATGGCAGAGAAAACAGAAGAGACAAGTGGAGAGGATAATTAGATCAATACATGTAATATTGTTGTAAACATTCTTATATTATGTAAGCTAAGTTATCAACAATCCAAATTAATTTGTGAAAAATTGTTTAAATGAATTATTAAACGTATCAGACAAACAAGAGTATGATTATTAACTCAATGAGTGCTCTTGTTTTTTTGTTGCAAAAAAATGATATTATTTGCAAAGTATAATAAAATATTGATATGAAAATTATATTATATTTGATACAATATATATTAATAGGAGTAGTAATTATGAGACAAAGAAAAGATATAGCAGACAGATACAAGTGGGATCTTACACAAATTTATCCTAATGTAGACGCTTGGCGCAAAGATTATGAAGAATTGAAAATATTACTAGACAAAGTCGAGTTGTTCAAAGGTAGGTTAAATGACAAGGAAGTCTTATTACAATATTATGAGTTTTGCAAGAAGCAAGATATTCTTATGGATAAAGTTGTAACATATGTATACCTTAATCATCTAGTTAATATGGAAGACGATATGTATAATCAAATGCTGGCAATGATAGAGAATATGTCTAACGATTTTGCAATTAAGTCGGCATTCGTTTTGCCAGAATTAAACAGCTATGATGTGGAATATCTAGAGTCTTTGCTAGAAGATGAGCGATTCAAGTTGCATTATATGGACATCAAGGATTTGATTAAGCATAAGCCACATATTCTTCCTCTAGCTTTGGAAGAGTTGGTTACTAAGGTTGGAACTTTCTCAGGCACGTTCTCCGATGTCTTTGACGGTTTTGATTGTGTCGATGTTAAGTTTGACAAAGCAACGGATAGCAAGGGTAAAGAACATGAAGTGACTAACAGCAACTTTGGCAAATTAATGAAGAATCGTGATAGGGTGTTAAGAGAGAATGCTTATAAGAGTATGTACAATGCCTACGGCGATATGTCAACAACAATTGCGAACAACTATATAGGTAGTGTCAAAAAAGACTGGTTTTTTGCTAATTCATACAAGTATAAGAGTACTCTGGAATCGAATCTAGACTCTAACGATTTGACTGAAAAAGTCTATTATACTCTTATTAATAATGTTAATAAGCATCTAGATCTTAATCATAGATATATTGCTTTGAAGAAGAAAATGCTTGGTCTAGACAAGATATATTCTTATGATTTGTCTTTGCCATTGTCTACCATGGATAGAGAGTTTGAATATGATGATGCTTGCAAGATTGTAGTTGATGCTCTAAGAATTCTTGGTGATGATTATGTACAAATGCTTGAGTTTGCAATTAACAACAATTGGTTAGATGTATATGCAACTAAGAGCAAAGATACAGGTGGCTGTAATATAAGCCTGTATGGAGTACACTCTTTTGTATTGCTTAATCACGAGGGAACTTTTAATGATGTTTCTACAATAGCGCACGAGTTGGGACATGCCCTTCATTACTACTTTACAGAGAAAACGCAACCGTTTGAATACAGTTCTTTAACAATTTTCTTGGCAGAGATAGCTAGTACAACTAATGAAGTTTTATTGAAAAAATATATGTACAAGACTGCAAAAGATAAAGACGAGAAAATATTTATCTTGCAAGAGTTTATATCACTTATAACAAGTACACTATTTGGTCAAACAATGTTTAGCGAATATGAAGACTTTGCACACAAATTGGTAGAAAATAATCAGCCAATTACCAAAGATATATTACTTAATAAATATGACGAATTGCAAACCAAGTACAATGGAGATGTTGTTGAGAAGTTAGATATTAGAAAATATGGTTGTCTAATGGTGCCTCATTTCTATAGAGCATATTATGTATATAGCTATGCTACAGGAATTACCTGTGCAATCAACTTTGCACGAAACTGCATTGATGGCCCAGAGGGTGTAGAAAAATATAGGAAGTTCTTGGCTAGTGGAACAAGTAATTATCCATTAGAAATTTTAAAAGAGTGTGGAATTGATTTGGAAACAGATCAGCCATATGATATCTTATTTGATGAAATGAAGTGGGCATTAGATGAACTAGAGAGTTTGAGTAATTGAGGATAAAATATGAATAAATTAATTGTAATAGAAGGCACAGATTGTTCTGGAAAGCAGACACAAAGCGATTTGTTGAAACTTAACTTGTCTTGCAACGGATATAATGTATTCAAGACGCAATTTCCTATGTATGATACACCAACAGGTCGGATTATTGGAGAATGTTATCTAGGCAAAACCAGAAATGGATTCTTTAATGAGGGAGCAACTAATGTTGATCCAAAGGTTGCTAGTTTGTATTATGCTGCAGATAGATTATATAACATAGATGTTATTAAAAATAACTTGAAGGATAATCATGTGATCTTAGATAGATATATTGATAGTAATCTAGCGCATCACGGTGCAAAAATAATAGATAGAGTAGAGAGAGAAGAATTCTATAAATTTATTGAGACGCTAGAATATGAGTTGTTGCAACTGCCAAAGCCTGATATAAGAATTCTGTTATACATGCCTACTGAATATGCCAAAACTCTAAAAGAAGGTAGGCAAGAGATTCAAGATCAGCACGAGGCAGACGAAGATTATCTTAAGAGAGCAGAGAATGTATATTTGGAGATTGCAAAGCGAAATAATTTCTTTGTTATCAATTGTGTTAGAGACGGTAAAATAAGAGATATACAGGATATTCAAGAAGAACTATTACAGTTGGTTGTTAGAGAGTTGGAAGTATAAAAAAAGGTCTGGTTATCCCCGAGCATGCTTGCTTTAAAAAAGGACAGAATAAAAAAATAGAACATGTTGAAAAAGTAGTCAATATGTTCTTTTTTTAATATTGTTCTGCTTTAATCCTACGGTTATATCCCCTAGAACGTTTTTATTCATCATTGAGTCCAAAAAGCTCATTTGGTGTGACACCAAATTTCTCATACAACGCCATTATGTTATCAAAACTAGGTTTCTTGTTGCCAAGTAGCCATTGACTGACGGTCGTCTGATTAACACCTATCTCGCTTGCCATTTTTGCCTGAGATAGATTTTTTGTTCTCATTAATTCTTTAATAATTTCAACATAACTCATAACTAAGAATATTTTACTACTTGCTAGGTCATTAGACTTAATTTAGGTCAAAAAACCTTAATGTATAAATTTTAAATATAATATATTAATAGCTCCTTAGTAGAGTTATACTTCACAAAAGTGCAAAATAAAAAAAAGAAAAAGAAAGTATTAATGGATAAAATACGGAAAAATGTTGTACTTAGTATGGGCTAGTAAGAATGGTTAATTATATACAAATAAGTTTGGCAAACCATAATATTATATAATACATTATTATATACAAATACATTCTATTATAAAAAAGAATCAAAATAACAACATTTGCAAAACAGCAAAGTTGCCAAAAATTCTTGACAATATATTGTTTTAGAAGTAATATTATGGTGTAGTAAATGATGAAAAAAGAGAAGTAGCATTCTTTGCAATAGGGTGAAAAGAGAGAAAAGTTGGTTGGTGCAAAACTTTTGAGCAAAGAATAAGTGAAGTACACTTTTGGAGTTTGCTTGGGATTTTGAATATTTTGCCCATTTCAAAATATATGAGGCCGTATTGGTGAAGTAAGGTGGTACCACGAAATATTAAGTTTTCGTCCTTATAATTATAGTATAAGGATTTTTTTGTTTTTATAGGAGGATATATATTATGGACGATAAATTGTTTGAAAAGTTACAAGAGAGGGGATTTATTTATCAGATGACTGATGAGAAGAATGTAAGAGATATTCTTAACGGCAAACCTTCAACTATGTATGTGGGCATTGATCCAACTGCCGACAGTCTACATATAGGTCATTGTTTTCCGTTGATTGTAGCAAGGTATTTGCAAAAAGCTGGACACAAAGTAATTGTACTTCTTGGTGGAGCAACTGCTATGATAGGTGATCCAACTGGCAAAACTGATATGAGAAAGATGATCAACAGTGATTTTATTAATCGTAATCGAGACAAGATAGAAGGAATCATTGGCAAGTTCTTGCAATTAGACGGAGACAATCCGGCAACTATTGTTAACAATGCTGACTGGTTTAGAGGTTATGAATATATTAGCTTCATGAGAGATATAGGTGTACATTTCAATGTCAATAAGATGCTAGCTTGTGATGCATATACTAGAAGATTAGAAGAGGGTGGGTTGACCTTCTTTGAAATGGGCTATATGTTAATGCAGGCATATGATTTTGTAAGACTGCATGAGGATCGTGGTTGCGTACTAGAGTTTGGTGGAAGTGATCAATGGGCAAATATTGTTGCAGGAGCAGATTTGGGAAGAAAACTTGCTTTGGAACAGGGCAAAGATGAGACATATGAAGCTTTTACTACTCCACTGCTTACTAACTACGAAGGCAAGAAAATGGGCAAGACAGAAAAGGGTGCAATCTGGGTAGACAAAAACAAAACTACACCTTATGAATTTTATCAATATTTCTACAATGTTGACGACAAAGATGTAGAGAAACTTTTGAAATTTTTTACAGAATTTTCTATGTCTGAGATTAATGATATTATGCAAGGTGATATTAGAGATGCTAAGAGAAAGATGGCGTATGAGGTTACTAAACTTGTGCATGGCAAGATAGAGGCAGATGCTGCGATGAAACAGGCTATAGATGTATTTAGTGGTAACGATTTGTCAAACGCTCCAGAAATAGCCTTGACAGAAGAAGAACTGTTTGTTGCCATTCCAGACCTTTTGGTTAATACCAAACTTTGTGCAACCAAGAGCGATGCTAGAAGAATGATGGAACAAGGTGCTATAACTTTCAATGATGAGAAAATGAGCGATTTCAAAAGAGTTGTAACTGAGAGCGACCTTGAGAATGGATATGCTATACTCAAGAAAGGAAAGAAGAATATTGTTAAAGTTGTTCGCAAATAGATGCAAGATAGAAGAAACAAAACTATTATTGTTATAGAATCTTTGTAGATAAAACAACAGATTTTTTGACAATAGTGATGAAAATACAAGTTTTAATTTTTGTAGCATATTGCTT